>JAIBAS010000544.1 GCA_019695075.1 Promineifilum sp.
AGGTAAAACCGCCGCGCGTTCTCCACCGGATCGGCCGTCACCTCGCCCGCCCGCTCCCACTCGCGCCGGGCGAACGGCGTCAACTCAATGGCGCGGATGAGCGCCTCCGGGCACTCCCTGAGCGCACGGAAGAAGCCAACAACGTCATCGTCCAGATCGTTGAAGACCTCAATCGGCGACCGCTCCTTCCGCAACAGCACGGCCGCCGAACCGCCGAACGGTTCAACGTAGACATCGTAGCTCGCCAGGGCGGGAAAGTGCGACAGAATCCACGGAGCCAGCCGCCACTTCGCCCCGTGGTACCGCAACGCCGGCCGCCTCGGCGCGTCCATCCCCACCCCATCCGTTACCTGCCCTACAGTACTCATCATCGTTACTCCCTACATGATAAAAGATGTTCCATTGTGAAACAAGCGTGCTACTGCACGCTTGTTCTAATTCCTCTTGCAGTTCCTTGGGCGGCCGACTGCGGTCTGTCTTACCAGGGAGCCGCGTCCACGTGAATGAGAACGTGCCCGCTTGCCTGTTCGGTAATCGGGACGCTCTCGTCTGGCCTCATCCCCACCCCGCTCCCACCAGATCGCCACGTACCGCGCCTCCCCCTCGTACCCCAGCGCCGGCCAGAACTCCGCCGGACACCGGAACTCAACCACCCGCACGAACTCATCCAATCTCGTCTCAATGTCCATCGTCTACTCCTGACGGTCTAACACTGTCTAGTAACTGAAACCATCGACGCGCTTTGCGACGACGGCCAGATTCCTCAACCTTGGCCACGCGATCTAGAAGCGCTCTCCATTCGCGCAGATAGCCAGCACTTGTACGGTCAGCGACATCTGCCGCACACATGAATTGCTGCATGGCAGCTTTGACGCGAGCCACCTCGTGCTTGTTCATCTCAGCACCCCTTGCCGACCATCCTGCCAATGGCCTGGCTTAGTGTTGTCCGCGGCCGGATGAGGCTCTTATCCGGTCGCACTGTGACTTGAATCAAGTCGGCGTCTCGCCATGACGCCGGCGCGCCGGGGAACTCGGCCAGAATGCGCCGGCCGTCCACGTCGTCGAAATTGAAAAGTGCGACGGCCGCCTTGCCGTTCCACTCGTAGTAGTCGCGGCCGTCGCACCTAAGCACCAGGCAGTCGTAGCCAACGACCTGATAGTAGAAGCGGAGTTCGTCAGCGCGGAACCCTCCGCGCCGACCGAACTCGCGGACGCGGAGGGTGCTATCAACGACGACCTTCACGACACGATCTCCGCGCCTTCCTCGACCATCTTCGCCGCGATGTTGCTGTCCACGTCGCGGATTTCGACAACGACATCGCCGGTGCTGATGCCGAGGCTCGGATTGTTGCGGCTGCCCCCGCTGTTGGGGAACTCCCCCTGCACGACAACGACGCCGGGGGCCAGGGAAACGGCCGAGTCCCGGCCGCGTCGCTCGGCGATGACGCGGCCGGCCAGACGCGCCGGGTTGTAGCGCGCACTGACTGTCCAGCGCAACGTCACCAACCGACCGGACTTCTCCAGTGGCCCGAACACATCCTCAACCACAGCCCGAACACGAGCCTCGTCGCGCAGGTCGAACGTCCAGACGCCGGCATCGCTGTGCCACTTGCCGCCGAGGGCCTTAAAGCGTTTCGGCAAATCGGGGTGATAGGGAGTCTGGGCGGCGATGCCGCCGGCCTTGGTCTTGTAGATTTTGATTGCACTGCTATTGTTGGACATGATCAATCTCCTTGTAGGTTGGTCTCTGAGCCACCCGTCCGGCTTCGCATCTGTCCGGGTGGCTCTTTTGCTAACGGTTCCGCTTCTTCTGCCCCGCGCCGGGCCGAGCGCCGCCGTGGCCGCCGGCGGCGGCGATACCGAGATACTGCCGCAAGACACGCAGGGCCATCGGGTGCAGGCCGATAACCTGCCCCATCCACTCATTCGTATGCGCGGCGATCATCCGCGCCAGCGGCTCGGTCACGTCACCGACAAGTAATATCTGTGCGCCCGGCACGGGCTGCCATACCTGCCGATGCAGCACGCGTCGCGACGCACGAGCGATGACGTAGAACCCGTTGCCCAATGGCAGCCAGGCCACGGCTACATCGAACCGGTCGTCTGGCCGGATGAGTGTTGGCTCGATCACTTCACGCGCCTGCGCCAGTGGTATCGGCCAGATACCGAGCCTGTCCTGCTTCTTTGAGTTGCACGCCCCACAGGCAGCGACGAGGTTCTCAATCGTAGTCGCCCCGCCCCGGGCGACGGGATAGACGTGGTCGATGCAGAGCGCGGCTGACCGTCGCCCACAATAGCGGCACGTGTGGTTGTCGCGTTCCAACACCTGCTCGCGCAACTTGCGCGGAATAGGGGTGCGTTTGGCTCCGGTGCTCATCACCCCCCCCTCATCGCGCTGTAGGCACTCAACGCCACGCTCTTGGCGGCCTTGTGAGCGTCGGCCGCCGCTTCGCCCTCAGCCTCCACCGCCGCCCGCTTATCCCGATACACCTCCAACGCCAGCAGCAGCGCCTCGTTGACCTTCGGCGCGGGCAACCAATCCGGCACGAGACTCGCCCGTGTCTTGGCGATGCGATCCACCGAGTCGTAGACCCCGTTCCGCAGCGTCATGTACGCTGCGTAGTCAAACTCGTTGGCCGCCGTCGCGTCGATGGCCAACCGCCGATAGTCCGGCAACTCGCCGCGAAAGTCGGGCGGGTCAGACTGGGCCGCCTGATCATTGGTGTCGGCTGTTGGCAGTCTCGCCTCCCTGGCCGGCAGCTCATCCGGCGATGGAGGCGGCGCGGTCGTCCGCGCGGCCTTGGCGGTCGGCTTGGCCGACGCGGGCGCGGTGGGCAACACGGCCGTCGTTGGCGAGTGTGCCGGCTCCGTCCACTCCCCGTCCACAATGTCGCGATAGTCTTCCACATCCTGCGTGAACAACTCCGACGCGTTCACGGCGATGAGCACGGCCGCCACCAAGGCCCGCTTCTGAGCCATCTTGTCGATGGTGTTGACAACATCGGCCGGGTCGGGATTGTTGACGACGATCACCTGATACGACCCGTTGCGCCCGTTCCGCGTTTCCAGCCGGCCACGCTCACGCTCCTCGGCCGTCGCCCGGTTCGGGTACACCGTCCGATACCGATATTTCTTCTCCCAGGAATTGCACGAGCCGACACCTTGCCCGGCGACGAGTTCGCCGCGCGTCAGCGTGCAGCGGTACTGAAGATAGAAGAACGGTTCGCCGCCGTGGGCATCGCCTGTCCAGTCCATCTCGCGCTCTACGATCTCGAAGAGCGGTGACAGACCGAAAAGACTGGCAAGTTTCTCTGCCCCCGGCTTGAGCAACGTCGGCTTGTCGCCCGTACCCGGCACGACACCAAAGTCAGTGCCCTTCACCATCATGCGCCTGGTGAAGTCGATCACCGCCTGCCGCCGCGCGGCCGCGGCCTGAATGTCCAGCACAGGCATGACCGCGTAGGGGCTACCCTGTTCGACCACTACCATGTCATTCGTCACGCTCCACCTCCAGTAGATACTCATCTAACGTTCCTGCCGGCAACCCAGCCGCCACGCGCCGCGCGTTCCACTCATCGAACGACAGCGCGAACCCATCCCACACCCCATCCTCCGGCCACCACTCGGCCGCCGCGTCCAGGCCATCCAGCCCGTGCAGGTACTCGTCAATCCTCTCGTCGTTCACTCCTCCTCCTCCATCTCTGCCAACCGCGGATAGTTCGCCCGATCTGCGTAGCCGCGCCATGGCACCTGGACGACCATGTACCGCGAGAAGTAGCCGGACGCCTCGTTTAGCTTCGATGCTGCCTCGGCCGCCTCGAAGCGGTCGTCAAACGACGCAACCGCCTCCGCCATCGCGCCACGACGTTGCGCCTCCCGCGTGTCAATCACCACCCACTGCTCCAGAAACCCATTGCCCCGCGCCGGCTCGTCGCCGGCCGGCCACAGCGGGTTCCGGCCGCCAAATAGCTGGAAGACCCACGCCGTCGCCGGCCAAACCAATCGGTCGTCGTCGCTCATGAATCCGCATACCACCGACGCCCCGGCGATGAAGTCGCCCAGACTGAACGCGCCACCTTGCACCTCCTGCCGTTCCCGGCCCATCCGGCGCACTTCCGCCTCATACTCCTTGGCCACTCGACTAAATGCCATCCGAAACGCTGCCTTCACGTCGTTTTCGTCTATCACGTCACGCTCTCCTTTTGACCACATTCTAGAACATCCGAGCTACCCAACTCAACCCTAGAACGCCAGCAGCATCTCCTCGATCTCCCCCGCCGGCACTTCCTCCACCCCGCGCAACTGGTGGTTCCGGCCGCACACGGGACAGTAGCGCGGCATCTGCTTCCAACCCTTCAACCGGCGCTCCAACTCCCGATCCCCTCGCCACACACGCACCACCTTGAAACGGATTCCCCGCTCATGCTGCTGAATCCGCCGCCCCAGGTCATCCGCATAGCCCAGGTAGTGCCGCGCCGGCCGCGTCGGGTTGATGGGTTGCTCAAAATGCAGAAGGTACACATACCCCATCTCATCCCTCCCGCATCACCCGGTAAACCCGCCGCGCCTCCACCAGCGCGAACGTTTCCGCCTCCGACCGCGACGCCCCCCGGCCCAGCGCACCGAGGCGCTTATCAGCCCAGACCGTCAGCGTCAGCATCATGTCCTCGTTGCCTCCCGGCGACGGCCGCCAACCGGGGTAAATGCCACCACGGGCGCTCTTCACCTCATCCCGGTCGAGCGCCAGCAACCGCCCCACGGCCGTGTCGAACTCCTCCACCGTCCGGGCCTCCAGCACCGCCTGCCGCAGATCATCCTCGTCCGGCGCATCGTCCTCCGGCGACAACTCGCCGACGAGAACCCGCAGCCCGTCCTCAATCGCATGATGGATCGCCCACAGACACGCCGTGTCGGCCCCGTGTGCGGCCACCTGATCTTCCACCCGCCGGAAGGCCTGCTCGACCTCCTCTACCGTGAACCTCCGCTTCATCACTCACCATCCCTTGGCCCACTTGGCCGAAACTGGAACCACAGACACACCGCCACGACGAACAGAATCACCGCCGTCGTCACAATGAACCGAAATGTCATCTCCATGATGTTCCTCCAGGCCGGTTAGTCACCCCCCGGCCAATCGCTCTAAAACATGTCCCTGTTCGCGTCGGCCAGCGTGTAGCGCTCGCCGCTGTCGTCCGTCGCCTCGTCATTCACCCCGACGATGGCCAACCGCGCCACGAACTCCAGATACCGGCGCTCGTCCTCAGCCATTCGCAGTTCCACCGTGGCGCGAATGACAGCCGCCTCAGCCGCCAGCAAATCATCAACCTCGCGGTCGGCGTGGTCGCGCTCGCGGCGGCTCTCGCGCTCGGCGTAGGCGCGGCGCTGGGTGTCATTGCTGCCGGCCTCGGCGCGGGTCATGAGTTGCCGGCGCGCGGTTTCCAGTTCCTCAGATCGG
>JAIBAS010000093.1 GCA_019695075.1 Promineifilum sp.
CTGGGGGCGAGCGTGTCGCTGGTGGGGCTGGTCGCGCTGGTTGCCGGCGCGGCGCTGGTCTGGCGCGGCCGGCGGCCAAACGCGCCGCGCCATTCAGGAGAGTGACCTATGTCGATGACCCAGAGCCAATCCCGACCGCTGTCGTCGGTCAACCGGCGCGAGACCATCCGCAACTACATCTTCCTGACGGTCGGCGCGCTGATCATGATGGTCAACTTCAACGTCTTCATGGCCCCCAGCAACATCGCGCCGGGCGGTGTGGGCGGCCTGTCGCTCATCCTCAACCACTACACCGGCATCCCCCGCGGCACGGGGATGCTGCTGCTCAGCATCCCGCTCATCGCTCTGGGCTTCTGGAAGCTCGGCCGCTTTCGCTTTTTGGTGCGAACGCTCTACGTGACTGTGTTCTACACCATCGGCGTTGACATCACCGCGCGCCTGCTGCCGGCCGGCGGCCTGGTCGATGACCTGTTGCTGACGGCCGTCTTTGGCGGTGTGCTGGGCGGCGTCGGCTATGGGCTGGTGCTGCGCGGCCGGGGCATGGTCAGCGGCACGGGCATCATCAGCCGCGTGCTGCAACTGCGCACCGGCATCCCCGTCAGCCAGCTCTACATGGTCATCGATGGCGTGGTCATCGTCGCCCTGGGCCTGACGTTCGGCTGGGAGCGGGCGCTATATGGCATGATCATGCTCTTTATCATGGGCCTGGCGTCGGACTACGTGCTGGAGGGGCCAAGCGTGGTGCGCGTCGTCTTCATCGTCACGGATTTGCCGGAGGCGGTGGCCGAGGTGTTGCTGGAGCGCTTGCGCGTCGGCGTGACGCGCTGGACGGGCGAGGGCATGTACACGGCCGAGGAGCGTGCTATCCTGTTCTGCACCGTCACCCGGCCGGACGTGGAGCTTCTGCACTCGGTCGTGACCGAGATCGACCCGGCCGCCTTCGTCGTCATCGGCCAGGGCCACCAGGCCACCGGCGGCATCGTGCGGCGGCCCGACCTGGCCAGGAAAGCCGCCGCCGAGGCGACGGCCGACGTAGCTTAGCCGTTGCTCAGGCGTCGTGCAGCGCCGGGCGATTTCGGTTATTCTTCCCCGTCGTCAGGAAAACGAATTTGCCGATTTAGGAAGCATGGGGTGGCCAGTGTCACGAGCGATCATACGAACCTTCCTCCTCCTGGCGCTGGGGCTGCTGAGCCTGGCGGGCTGTAGCCTGCTGGAACCGCAGCCGCAGCTCGTCATTCCCACGCCGCCGGCGGCGACGCCGGCCCTGTTTATCCCCGACGCGTCGGGCCAGATCGTCACCGACCCGGTCAGCGACGTGGTGCCGACCATCGACCCGCTCATCGAGGCCCTGATTCAGGAGACTTCGCAGCAGCAGCTTATCGCCTACGTCCGGCAAATGGAGAGCTTCGGCACGCGCAACGCCTTCAGCGATACCCAGTCAGAGACGTTCGGCATCGGCGCGGCGCGGCGCTGGATCTTCAACGAGTTTCTGCGCGTCGGCAACGGGCGGCTACAGGTCGAGTTCCAGGACTTCCCCATGTCCTACAGCGGCTACTCGGCCGACCAGAGCAACGTCGTGGCCACGCTGCCGGGCGCGGGCGGCGGCAATGGCGTCATCGTCATCATGGCCCACTACGACGACCGGCCGGCCGACGCCACCGACGGCGCCAGCCGGGCCACGGGGGCCAACGACAACGGTTCCGGTGTGGCCCTGCTGCTGGAGACGGCGCGCATCATGAGTTCGCGCCAGTGGAACCAGACCATTGTCTTCCTGGCGACCTCGGCCGAGGAGCAGGGTTCCTTTGGCGCGCGCTACTTCGCCGAGAACGCCTTCCTGGACAGCGAGAACGTCATTGCCGCGCTCAACTACGACGCCGTGGGCGGCCGAGCAGGTATTCCCCAGCACGTGCGCCTGTTCGCCGTCGAATACGCCATCTCGCGCCACGGGGCACTGGGCCGCTACTACGAGTATATCGCCGGCCTCTATCTGCCGACCTTCCCGGTGCTCATCCAGGACGCCCTCGACCGCGAAGGGCGCTGGGGCGACCATCGCGAGTTCGTGGCCGTCGGCTTCCCGGCCATCCGCGTCATCGAGTCGGTCGAAGACCCGGAGTTGCTCAATTCCAACCGCGACACGTGGGACCTGATCGACTACAACTACTTGCAGCGGGTCGCCCAGATCAACCTGGCCGTGGCCGCCAACCTGGCCGGCGGGCCGCAGCAGCCGCAGCCGCCCCTGGTGGCGGGCATGGCCGAGCCGGGCGCGTTCCTGCTGACCTGGCCGGTGGATCCCGTCGCCGCCGGCTATGCCATCTCCTTCCGACCGGTGGACTCGATCTACTACCCGACGTTCAAGTTTGTCAAGTCCGAGAACGCCGGCAACGTCGCCCTGACCGGCCTCGACCCGAACGTGACCTACGCCGTCAGCATTGCCGCGCTGAACGACCGCGGGCTGCTGAGCGGCTTCTCCATCGAGCAGTTCGTCGGCCCGGACGCAGCCAGCTATAACAGCGGCGCGCTCTCCTCTGTGCCGTAGAGCGCGCTCAGTCCGTGGCCGCGTTCAGGATCGTGGTCAGGTAGTACACTCGCGAGAGGATCGGCCCCGACTCGGCGAAGTCAGCCAGGCGCGGCTGGCCGTATTGCTGGACGATGGCCGGGATGAGTTCCAGTTGCCGCACGCCGTTGCGGTCGAGCCAGACGTTGAGGATGGCCGTCTCCGGCGGCCCCTCGATGTTGAAGACGAAATTCCCCAATCCATAGGCGATCACCCCGTCGCCATAGCGATGGATGCCCTGCAGGATGTGGGCGTGGTGGCCGACGACCAGGTCGGCCCCGGCGTCCACGGCGGCGTGGGCCGCGGCCACTTGCTCCTCGCTCGGCTCCTCGATGTATTCGTAGCCGCTGTGGAGGATGACGACGACGAGATCGACCTCCGGGCGCACGGCGCTGACGTCGGCGCGGATGCGTTCGGGGTCGGCCCAGGCCAGACCGGGCGTGTCGGCCGTGGCCGTCCACGTCTGCGTGTCGAAGTGGGTGATGGCCTCGACGGGCACGTGGACGTAGCCCAGAAAGGCCACCTTCAGCCCGCCAATGTCGGCGATGTGGGGCGCGTGGGCGGCGTCGTCGTCGGCCCCGCCGCCGACCGTGGCCACGCCGGCGCCGTGCAACAGGTCAATGCCCTGTAGCAGCGTTTCCCAGCCGTAGTCGCCGGCGTGGTTGTTGGCCAGCGAGACGAGATCGACGCCGCCGAGGGCCAGCGACTGGGCCGCTTCCGGCGGCGAGCGGAAGGTGTAGCGTTTGGCCACCGGTTCGCCCACGTCGCCGAGCGACGTTTCCAGGTTGGCGATGGTGTAGTCGGCGGCCTCGAAGATGTGCTTGACGCGGGCGAAGGGGTAGACGTAGTCGCCGGTGCTCAGGATGATCTCGCGCTGGGTGCGGTCGATGTTGACGTCGCCGACGGCGGCCAGGCGGATGGTCGGCAGCGGGGCCAGCGCTTCGGCCAGACGCGGGGCCAGGGCCGCGGCGGCCGCTTCCTGCCCCGGCGCGGCTACCAGCGACCACGCCTCGCGGTAGGGGTAGCCGGCGTCGGTTGGGTGCAGACCATCGACGCGCAGGGCCTTGTTGTCGGGCGTCATGGCGCTCCAGGGGATGACGCGCACCAGGTTGTGGCCGTTGGCCAGGATGGCCTCGGCCTCGGCGGCGTTCAGCAGCTCCCAGTTCGTCGTGAAGGGCACGGCGAAGGCCAACGGTTCCTCGCGCACGACGATGCCGTCGCCGCCGCGCTGCAGGGCCAGTTGAGCCTCGCCGGCGGCCAGGGCCGCGGCCGGGTCATCGACCGTCAGCGGCGTCAGGGCGTAGCCGGCGCTGGTGTCGGCGGCCACGGGCGCAACCAACTCCGCCCACTCCGGCGGCACAGCCAGCGTCAGCGGTTGGGGCGTGGACGGCAGGGTCGCCGTGGGCGGCAAGGTCGCCGTGGCTGTCGGCTCGGGTGTAGCCGTAGCGGCGGGTTCGGGCGTGGCCGTCGGTTCAGTTGTGGCTGTGGGCGGCAGGTCGGTCGGCCGCGGCGTCGCCGCCACAACCGTCGGGGCAACGGCCGCCGGCGCGCCGCAGGCAGCCACAAGCAGCAATACAGCGGTCAGGGCCGCGAGGACAATAGCTCTTGTTTTCAAGGGGTATCCGGGATACAGGGCGGCGGCTCGGTGGCCAGCTGGTGCTCGGTCAGCGAGGTCTCGTCGTTGTAGAGCTGGGTAGCCATCTCGACGCCGACGTAGCGATAGTGCCACGGCTCATAGAAGAAGCCGGTGACTTCGGTGGCTTCGAACGGGTAGCTGAGCGTGAAGCCGTAGCGGTGGGCGTTGTCGGCCAGCCACAGGCCCTCGCTGGTCTTGTAGAAGTAGGTGTGGAACTCGATATCTTCCTGGCCGACGATCTCCGGCAGTTCGGGCGAGCCGAAGTCCACGACCGTGCCCAGTTGATGCTCACTGAAACCGGGCGGAGCGCTGAGGATGTTGACGCGCTCCGGCTCCTGCTCGACCCACTTCTGCCGGGCGATGGCCTGAGCGGAGTAACTGCGGTAGCCGGAGATGATGAACGGATGCAGACCGGCGGCCTGCATGTCGGCGATCATGGCCGCCAGCGGGCCGATAACCAAGTGGCGGAGTTCGGTCGGGTAGCCCAAGGTCACGTCGCCGGAGAAGTAGGCGTCCAGCGGCACGAGACCGCGGGGCACGTAGTCGCGGCTGAGGCCATAGGTGAGCGTCACCACGGTCAGCAGGCCATCATCGGCGAAGCGTTGGCTGCATGGAATATCGCGGTTCGGCGTGGGCGAGGGCGCGGGCGTGCTGGCGGCGGTCGGTTGGGGCGCGCTTGTCGCTGTGGGCGAGGGGGCGACGGTGGGCGCGGCCGTCGGCGCGCTGGTGGGCGAGGCGGTGACGACGACGGGCGGCCGGGCGGTGGCTGGGGCGGTCGTTGTGGGCAGGACGGCGACGGAGGCGACGGCCGCCGGCCGGCAAGCGACCAATCCGGCGGTGAGCAGGCAGAACAGAACGACGGGGAGAAGACGGACGATGCTTCGCATAGAGCTACGAAGGGAGGACGGCCCGCCGCGAATCGACATCGCGCCAGTATAGCACCACCGTGCCGGCCAGCGCCGTCCACAGGGCCGCAAACAGCGTTGCCCCGTCGCCGCCGTACCAGGAGGCGAAGGACAATCCCACTGTCAGGGCGACGATCTGCCCCGCCTGAACGCGCGACCCGTCCAGCGGCCGGCCGGTGGCGTCGCCGGGGGTCAGGATGACGTAGCAAGTCAGGATGACGCCGATGACAGCGATAGTCAGGGCCAGCAGGGCGACGACGAGCCAGGTTTCCGGCGCGGCCGATGGGTAGCGAGCGCTGTTCAACGCCCAGTACACACCCGCGGCCAGAGCGGCCGGCGCGCCCAGCCAGGCGTGGACG
>JAIBAS010000533.1 GCA_019695075.1 Promineifilum sp.
CTTTGTCGCTGGCAGCGCATGTGAAGCGCATAACGTTGGCATTACTGGCAACAAAAAACCCCGACAACTCTCCCGACAACTCTGAAGAATAGGGCGCAGTTGTTGGCTGAGTAGCGGTGGGGCAAGAGACCGGGTTTCTCGGAAGAAACCCGGTCTCTCTGTCACAACGTCAACTGTTGACGCTTACCTCCACGAGTCAAACCCATCCAGGAAGTACGTCCCGCGCGTCTGCTTATCGATGCCCGATGACGGGCCAAGCAGCACCGAATCGATCCGGCGGGTGTCGTTGTCGATGTTGTACTTGGACCACCACCACGACCCGCCGACGTTGGGGTACGGTTCAATGCCAAACGTGTAGCTGCCGTTCTTGTACCCTGGCCCGGTGGCGGCGCTCCAGCCGATGGTCAGACGGTGCGGGCCATCGCCAATGGTCTGCCACGGGGTGTTGACATACTTGGCGCTATCGGTGCGCGTCTGGAAGCGCAGCTGATATGCATTGGCGTAGCGGCGGAACTGCACAATGTTGATCAACAACCCGGCCCCGTCGCGCTCAACGAAGATATTGTGGATGTTGCCGTTCTTCATGACGATCGAGTTGGGATCGAAGAAGAAGGCGGCCGAGTATGTCCACTCGCTCCAGGGCGTCTCATCGAGCAAATAGAGCGGCTTGTTGTCGTCGATGACGACGGCCAGCCCCTGTGTGCCGACGATTGTCGCACTGGGGTCGTAGTGCAAGTCGCCGCTGTCGGTCTGCTTGGCCGACCAGTTGGAGAAGTCGCTCGTCCACTCGAAGAGGTCGTCGAACAGGTGGTTCCATGATGCGGAGCCATAAACCAGATGGCCCGGGCTATACGCTGTAGTGGTGTTACCCTGGTAAGTGACATTGCCTACCAGGGTATGGTAACCGCCGTGCCCCGCCGGGACGATGTATTGGATGCCCCAACCCACGATACCGGGGCCAGTGGTCAGGTTGTAAGTCCACGCCGCGCCACCGTCAATGAACTCGCCGTCCGGACCGTAAACGGTGTATGCGAGAGTGATGTTCTTGTTGCTGCCCGTCGTGTTGTTGACGCCGACGACATAGGTGATGGTCTCGCCTGGGAAGAACCAGTCCCTGTAGGCCCAGGTGGAATCTCCAGTCCAGGCGTCGTGGGCCGTCACCGTGCCGGCGTCCGGCGACTGGGGCGCTTCGCCGGCGGGGGCGATGAGGTGGGGTACGGGCGTGGGCGGCGCGGGTTCCTGCGCCGCGGCTGCCCCACTGCCAACCAACAGCGCGAACAGAGCGACCAGGACGGCCGCGTAAACGATGCGACGACGTGTCTTCATTTCAGGTTCTCCTTGGGAACTTCAATGTCCGGCGGCCGACGCGGACATCTTTGATCGTGGAGTGCCGGCACCCCCAGCGCCGCCACCAGGGAAGACGCACCATCGCCTGTGACCGATGCCCCGCACCGGTCACAGACCGGGTCTCCAACACCCTGGACGGCAGCGATAGCCCGATTGTAGAGAACCTTGAGTGGAACCGAAACCCGATTATCCCCTATAGCCAATAGAGGGAAACCTCTATTGCTGACCTGAATTGCTCGCGGACGCAGCCGCGGGCACCCAGCCGAAAACCACCGTCCCCGCCCCCGGCACAGACTGGAACTCGAACCCACCGCCACACCACTCCAGCCGGGCCTGCATCGATTGTAGACCGACGTGGTGGCGCAGCGCTGCATCTTGCCGTTCCGCCTCCGACGAGCCACGGCCGTTGTCTATAATGCGGACGACGACCCGCTCCCCCTCGCACGCCAGCCGCACCTCCGCCAACGTGGCGCGGGCGTGGGCAACGACGTTGTCGAGCGCCTGCTGCATAACGCGGTAGAGCGCTTCGCGGGCGGCCAGAGTTGTGGTTTCGTCCACTCCCTCGCCAACCGTCAGCGTCACCGGGAGGCCGGTGCGCCGGGTGACGTGGTTCGCCAGTTCGCGCACCGAACTGACCAGACTCCGCTCCAACTGGCTGGGGGCCAGATTGAAGCGAATGCGCCGCACCGTTTCGGCCATCGCCTCGGTGTCGTTCAGACAGGCGGCCAGCGCGTCGGCCACGCCGTCGGGGTCGCGCCGGATCTGTTCGGGCGTAAAGCTAAGGGCGAACGGCAGCCCGCCCAGGAACTGCTGCACCGTGTCGTGGAGCTCGGCCGCCAGACGCCGGCGTTCGCTCTCCTGCGCCGCGACCACGCGCTGCGGCAGGGCGCGCAACTCCTCGACTTGCACGGCCGCCAGCAAGAACAGCGCCGCCTGCTGGCCGATGAGTTCGGCAATGACCAGGTCACGGTCGTCATAGACCTCCTCATCCCAGCGATGCCCCAGGCCGAGGAGTCCAAGCGCCTGGTGGTCGTCGCCGCTCAGAGGTACGATCACGTCGATTGCCCGCTTCTCGCGGAGGGGTATCAGCCAGTCGGGAGCATCGTCGGGCAGGTCAAGGCGCAGGGGGCGATTCGCCGGCAACGGCGAGGCGCTTCCGGGTAGCAGGCGAACGGGGAGCGGGGAAATGATTTCGCCCGTCGCGGCGGCCAACTGAAATATCCCCGATTCCGGTCGCCAACGCCAGACCGCGGCGCAGACTAATTGCAGTTCATCGACCAGCGCCTGGGCCATCGTCTGCGCCAGGGTGTCAGGATTGGTCGTCCCGGAAACGCGGCGGCCAAAGGCCCGCGTCGCCGCGTAACTCTGGGTATCCCAATCGAGCAACCGGCCCAACCAGCCCCGCCAGTTGGCCTGCGTGGCCCAAAAGAGACTGGCGACGAAGATGCCGGCGAAAATGTATGGAAAGGGCGGGTGCTCGCCGCTGGCCGGCCAGTCCGCCTGGGCCAAGCCCCACAGCCATGACAGCAAGGACGCCAATAACGCGCTGCCGGCCAGGGCCAGGACAACGATCAGCAGCCGCGAGGGGCTACGCATACTCTGGTAGCGGACGATGACGAAGGCCAGCGAAAGCGGGACTGTGAGAAAGAGGTAGCGCAGATCAAGACCCTGCCAGAACAGGCCCGTTTCCGCGCCCAGGCCCGGCACAATGTAATCGGCTGCCACGAGAATCATCGGCGCTGCCAGGACGAGTCCCAGCGCAACGATGACAGCGATCCGCTTCTGGCGTGGTGACTGACGACTTTGTCGCCACATCCAGATCATGCGGCCGAAAAAGAGTCCAGTAGCCACCAGATACAGGAGTAAGACAAGCCGGTAGGTGTAGTCGCTCCAGTTCAAGACGGTTGTTCGCAATGGCCCTGGCAGTCGTCTAATTGCCGGCATACGCCCGGCCACCTGCAACACAGCAAGGCCAGCGGCCGTGACATAGGCCGCAGCCATCATTTTCCTCGGCCACGGCGAGAGTCGTTCTGGGAAAAGCAAGACAAAGTGCAGAAAGACGATGCTGATAAACCCGGCCACCGCCATGAGTGCAACTTCCAGAGGCAAGGACGGCGAATCCAAGCGGAGCGAAAGCGTATGAACCTGCAGCCAGCGCTGGACGGCGACGAGCGAAGCGATCGTCGCAAAGACCTGGTTGAGCGGTTCCTGAGGTCTTGCTTTGAGCACAACCACAGCCGTCAACCAAAAACAGAGGCCGATGATCAGTTCCGGCAACTTCAGTTCTAGAAAGTGGATGAAGTCAAAGTCAATGAGGGTTAACTGGATTGTACCGACGCGATTGGCGCGCGGCCTGCTGAATTCGATACTGACGGTGGATCTGCCTGCTGCCCAGGTGTCGCTGAAGACCTCGCTCACATCGCTGGCTGCCAAGAGACGGCCGTCGATAGCAAGGAGGTGCGTGTCGTCGTCGATCGGAATCTCACTGCGATAGATGGGCCACCATATCGGTGTATCTTGTTTGACGATAGTCTCCGAAGCTGCAAGGGGCGCTATAAAGCTTGTGCTCACGAAGCCGCCAAACGGTCGTCCGATTTCGCTTGCCAGCGTGAGCGTGCTCAACAGGCCAAGCGCCAAAGCAATCGCCAATACAAATCCCGCCGGATTGCGCAGCCACGCCGGTATCACGTTTCGTCCTCGGCTGCCAGCATATCCAGCAGCCAGACCGTCTTGGCCAGCAGCACAGCCGGGCGCAAGGGCGGGTGGAAGGTCTTGGCATGGTCAAGCTCTAGCTTGCTGTAGATGCTGTCGATGTGGTTTTCGACTGTTCGCACGCTGATGTTGAGCGTTTTGGCGACGGCCTCGATGGTCTGCCCGTGGGCCAGGGCGCGGGCGACCTCGCGCTCGCGATTGGAGAGGTTGGGAAACAGGGCCACGGCGCGGCTGACGAGTTCCCGCTCCTCGGCCGTCAGGTGCTTCCAGAAACGCGAGGCCAGTTGCGCCGTTTCGTTGTCTTCGTTAACGCGGATCAGGACGCGGCCGGCGCGCGTTTCATTGAGCGCTTGCAGCAGCACTGCCGGTCCGGAAGAGTAACCCTTCGTGACATAGGCCAGCCCCTGAAATCCTTCGACCACCAGTTGCAGCACGGCGCGGCTGCGATTGCCAAAGGCGGAGAAAAGGACCACGGCCATCGTCGCGTCGAACTGCTTCAGGCGGCGAACCAGATCAACGCCGGCATTCTGGCTGCTCAGCGCCGGCTGGTGTGGCCCGGGGGGCAAGGCAATATCAACAATCGCTATCGCCGGATGGGCCTGGATCGCCAGCTCGAAGGCGGATTGACCATCGGCCGCTTCCAGGGTCACGTAGTTATGACGACCGAGAAAGGCGGCGACGCTTTCGCGAAAAAACACGTCGTCATCAACGACCAGGACAAGATTGGCTTGCCGCGTGGGTTTGGTGTCCACGATGATTGACACCTCTGTGCGACCAAGGTCGGGCATGGGGCACATGGTCTATGGTAGCACAAGCAGAGAGGTGGCTCAACTGGAGGGGTCTATTGCCTATTGGCCTATTGTCTACTCATACGCCACCGCCTCCCGAATCGTCATCCGCGCCGCCCGTTCGGCCGGCAGCCAGCCGGCGAGCAGGGCTATGGCCAGCACCAGCCCCAGCCAGGCCAGCGCCGCCCAGGGGGCGAAGGCGAAGGTCAGCGGGTGGCCCAGCAGCGAGTGGCCCATCACCCGGTCGAGCGCCGCCGTCAGCGGCAGGGCCAGCGGCACGGCCAGGGCGACGCTGAGCAGAGCGATGAGCAGCCCTTCGGCCAGAATCAGCCGGCGCAGCAGCGGCCGCCGCGCCCCCAGCGACCGCAGGATGCCGATCTCGCGCGAGCGCTCCAGGACATTGAGGGCCATCGTGTTGCCCAGTCCCAGCCCGCCCACCAGCGCCGTCAGCCCGGCCAGGGCCATCAGCAGGATCACCAGCGTGTCGAACTGCGCCCGGTAGCCGGCGCGGTAGCTGCCGGCCGTCTCCGCGCGGGCCACGACGATGCCCGCCGCCTCGAAGCGGGCGATTAGCTCGTCGGCCA
>JAIBAS010000284.1 GCA_019695075.1 Promineifilum sp.
AGCGCGCCTCGACACGGCCGAGGTAGTCCACGTAGGTCATCGCCTGCCGCTCCGACTGCTTGCCGCAGACGGCATAGGCTTCCAGCGGGCCGGGCGTGTCGGGTGGCTCCGCGTCGCCGGCCGTATAGGCGACGATGGCCGCGGCGGGCACGACCCACAAGCCCCGGCAGGCCGGCCGCCGGGCGAAGACGTCACGGGCGTTCAGCAGGGCCATCTCCGCGTCCGGCGCGTGGACGGAGCCGACGTTGCGGAACGGCCCACCGTCGCGCTCCTGCTTGAAGACTTCGTAGCGGGGCCATTGGTCGTTCATGGGCCGCCTCTGATGATTGCCGGGGAGCAGTGGAGCGGGGGAGCAGGGGAGAAAAGAGTCACCCCTGCACCCCCGCTCCCCCGCTCCCCCGCTGCTTCTCTCCATACGCCGCCGCCGCCTCGCGCACCCAACGGCCGTCCTCGTGCGCCTGCCGGCGGGCCTCCAGGCGCATGGCGTTCATCGGGCCGTCGCCCCGAATGACCCGCCAGAACTCGTCCCAGTCGATCTCCCGGCCGGCCCAGTGGCCGGCGGCCGCGTCGTAGCGCATCTCCGGGTCGGGCACGCGCAGGCCGAGGGTTTGCAGCGCGGGAACCATGTCGTCGATGAACTCCTGCCGTAACTGGTCGTTGGTTCGGGTCTTGATGCCCCAGCGGACGAGCTGCGGCGTGTTGCTCGATTCGCTGTCGTGGGGGCCGAACATCATCAGCGCCGGCCACCACCAGCGGTCGATGGCCTCCTGGGCCATGGCTCGCTGCGTGGGCGTGCCGCCGGCGTAGCGGATGATCATCTCCTGGCCCTGCTTCTTGTGGAAGCCCTCCTCGGCGCAGATGCGCACCATCGCCCGCGAGTAGGGGCCATAGGAGCAGTGGGCCAGCATGGTCTGGTTCATGATCGCCGCGCCATCGACCAGCCAGCCGATGGCGGCGACGTCGGCCCAGCCGAGGGTGGGGTAGTTGAAGACGCTGGCATATTTGGCCCGGCCGTCGAGCAGGGCGGCGATCATCTCGTCGCGGCCGACGCCCAGTGTCTCGGCGGCGTGGTAGAGGTATTGGCCGTGGCCGGCCTCGTCCTGCACCTTGGCCAGCAGCACCATCTTGCGCCGCAGGTTGGGCGCGCGGGTGATCCACGCCCCCTCCGGCAGCATGCCGACGATCTCACTGTGGGCGTGCTGGGAGATCATGCGGATGAGCTGCCGGCGGTAAGCGTCGGGCATCCAGTCGCCCGGTTCGATCTTCTCGCCGCGGGCAATGCGGGCCTCGAATGCGGCTAGCTGTGCGTCGTGGGTCAGGTTGTCCATCGGCCTGCGCTCCATCTTTGTGGGTTGGCCCTAGTATAAAACAAAGGCGCGCCTAACGACACAACGACTAGGGATTGGTTCAGGAAGACAATGTCTGGACGCAGAGGGGATTGAAATGGGCGCGGAAGTCGCTTATCCTTACCCGGTGGAGAGGGGCCAAGGAGAAAGTATGCGTTCGTTACTGACTGATTCTGCTGCGCGCGCGATCGCCTATCTGGAGGGCCTTAACGCCCGCCCGGTCGCGCCCATGGCCATCGACCGGCTGGACGAACTCGACAAGCCTCTGGCCGACCAGCCGACCCCGCCGGAAGAGGTCTTGCGCGAGTTGGACGAGATCGGCTCGCCGGCGACGATGGCCATGGCCGGGCCGCGCTTCTTCGGCTTCGTCATCGGCGGGGCGCTGCCGGTGACGCTGGCGGCCAACTGGCTGGCCGGGGCGTGGGACCAGAACTCGGCCCTCTACAACGTCACGCCGGCCACGGCCCAGTTAGAGCGCATCGCTCTGGAGTGGCTGGTGTCGCTCTTCGGGCTGCCGGCCGGGACGGGCGGCGGCTTTGTCACCGGGGCGACGATGGCCAACTTCACCGCCCTGGCCGCGGCGCGCTACGGGCTGCTGGAGCGCGTTGGCTGGAACGTGGCCAACGACGGTCTCTTCGGCGCGCCGCCGATCACCGTCATCGTCGGCCAAGAGGCCCACGTGACGCTGCTGAAGACGCTCAGCCTGCTGGGGCTGGGCCGCAACCGCGTTGTGCGCGTGCCTGCCGACCGGCAGGGGCGGCTGCGCGCCGAGGCCCTGCCGCCCATCAGCGGGCCGACGCTCATCTGCGCCCAGGCGGGCAACGTCAACTCCGGGGCGTTTGATCCCCTGGCCGACATCGGCGCCCACGCCCGCGCCAATGGGGCCTGGCTGCACGTCGATGGCGCGTTTGGTCTGTGGGCCGCGGCCGTGCCGGAGATGGCCCACCTGACCGATGGGCTGGCCGGGGCGGACTCGTGGGCGGTCGATTGCCACAAGTGGCTCAACGTGCCCTACGACAGCGGCGTGGCCTTCGTGCGCGACAGCGATACCCTGCGGGCGGCCATGGCCATCACCGCCGAATACTTGCCCACGGCCAGCCACGAGCGCAACCCGTCCGACTTCGCCCCGGAGCTATCGCGGCGCGGGCGCGGCGTGGAGGTCTGGGCGGCTCTGCGGGCGCTGGGGGTCGAGGGCGTGCGCGATCTCATCCGGCGCACCTGCGGCCACGCCCGCCGCTTCGCCGCCGAACTGGAGGCCGCCGGCTACGAGGTGCTCAACGACGTGGTACTCAATCAGGTCATCGTCGCCTTTGGCGACGCGGCCACGACGAGCCGGGTCGTGGCCGGCATCCAGGCCGACGGCACGTGCTGGTGTGGGCCGACGGTCTGGCAGGGGCGGACGGCCATGCGCATCAGCGTCTCGTCCTGGGCGACAACGGACGAGGACGTGACGCGCAGCCTGGCGGCAATGCTGCGCGTGGCCCGCGCGGTTGCCTGACATAGACGTAGAAACCGGGTTTCTCCGAGAAACCCGGTTTCTAGATGGTTTCTAGACCTCGCTGGACGGATACCGCGCCGCCCGCTTCTCGCGCAGCGCGGCCACACCTTCGGCCATATCTTCGTGGAAGAAGCCCAACATCTCCAGCGCCAGCGAATGGTCGAAGATCGGCCCGGCCTGGAGCAGCCACTGGTTGAGCGCCCGCTTGGTGTAGCGGATGGCGTGGCGCGGGCCGGTGGCCAGCTTGACGGCGACGGCCTGCGCCCGCGCCGGTAGCTCGTCGTCGGGCACGCACAGACTAACCAGGCCGATGCGCTCGGCCTCCTTGCCATCGATGAACTCGGCCGTCAGCAGGTAGTACTTGGCCTTGGCCATGCCCACCAGCAGCGGCCAGATGATGGCGGCATGGTCGCCGGCGGCCACGCCCATGCGCACGTGGCCGTCGCCCAGCCGGGCGCTCTCCGCGGCAATGCTAATGTCGGCCAGCAGGGCCACGACCAGCCCCGCGCCCACGGCCGGGCCGTTGATGGCCGAGACGATGGGCTTGTCGCAGCGCAGGATGTTGTAGACCAGGTCGCGGGCCTCGTCGAGGATGCGGCCGATCTCCTCCGGGTGGCGATAGGCGTTCTCCACCATGCCCAGGTCGCCGCCGGCGCTGAAGGCCCGCCCCGCGCCGGTGACGACGGCCACGCGCGCCGCCGGGTCGCGGTCGAGCGTGCGCCAGACCTCGACCAGTTCCGTGTGCAGGCGGCGGTCGGCGGCGTTGAGGGCCTCCGGCCGGTTCAGCGTCAGCCAGACGATGCCGTGCTCGCGCCGCTCGAAGAGGATGTGCTGGAAATCGGCGTAGTCCATAGGCTTGGTCTCTCGGTTAGTGGGTTGTTGCCAGGTCGGCAGAAACGCTCACGCAAAGCCGCAAAGGAAGCAAAGGACGCCAAGAAGAAGCTTTCTCATCGGCCGTTTCTTCTTTGCGCCTTCCGCTCCTTTGCGCCTTTGCGTGAGCTCTGATTGACTTGTCAATGGCCCGGTTTGCCGGGCGGCGCTTTCTAGCCGCCGGCGGCATTCTAGCCTAGACTACGGCACGCGCCAAAGGGCGCAATAGGGAGAATGGCTATGCAGCTTGCGGAGATCGGCATGTGGCTGGCGCGCATCCTGGCCCTGGCGCTGGGCGTCTACACCGTGGCCGCCAGCGTCCTGGCGGCCATCAAGACCTTCATCCTGCCGCGCCCGGCGCAGGTGCGGACGATCCGCCTGACCTTCGCCGCCGTCCGCACGCTGTTCAATTGGCGCGGGCGACACTCTGTCAGCTACAACGACCGCGACCGCGTCATGGCCCTCTATGCTCCCACGGCGCTTTTCTTCGTGCCCATCGTCCTGATGATCATGATGTTCCTCGGCTTCGCCTTGATCTACTGGGCGCTCAGCCCGCTGAGCATCATCGAATCGGTCAAGCTCAGCGGTTCGGCGCTGTTCACCCTGGGTAGCTTCACCAACGACGACCCGCTGCTGATGGTCTTCGAGTTTGGCCAGGCGCTGCTGGGCATGATCATGGTCGCCTTGCTCATCGCCTACCTGCCGACGATCTACAGCGCCTTCAACCGCCGTGAGACGCAGGTGCAGCTCTTGGAAGTGCGCGCGGGCACGCCGCCGTCGGCCTGGGAGATGCTCATTCGCTCCCACCGCAACGGGGAGCTAGAGCAACTGCGCGAGTTCTGGAACGACTGGCAAGTCTGGTTTGCCGAGGTGGAGGAGAGCCACACGTCGCTGACGGCGCTGGCCTTCTTTCGCTCGCCGCGGCCGGATTTATCCTGGGTGACGGCCGCCGGCGTCACGCTCGACGCCGCCGCGCTGGCCCTGTCCACGCTGGATATCACCTGGGAGCCGCGGGCGGCTTTCTGCATCCGCAGCGGCTACCTGGCCCTGCGCCAGATCGCCGACTTCTTTGGCGTGGAACATAACAACGACCCCAAGCCCGACGACCCCATCAGCATCGCCCGCGAGGAGTACGACAGCGTTTGCGCGCAGATGGAGGCCGCCGGCGTGCCCCTGCTGGCCGACCGCGACAAGGCCTGGCGGTCTTTCAGCGGTTGGCGCGTCAACTACGACACCGTGCTCATCGCCCTGGCGGCGCTGACGATGGCCCCCTATGCGCCGTGGTCGTCGGATCGGTCGGTGGCCGGGGCGCGGCCGGCGCAGTCGCGCTGGCGGGCCTAGCAGTCGGGCAGGGCGGCCCGGTTGGCGGGGAAGCCGGCGGCGTACCAGGTCACGTACTCGTCAAGGTGGGCCGTCCAGTAGGCCTCGTCGTGGATGCCGGGATTGACGCGCCATTCGTGGGCCACGCCCGCGGCCGTCAGCGCGTCGTGGAGTGGCCGGGCGTCGACGAGGTAGGGGTCGCGCTCGCCAATATCGACCCAGATGCGCAGGTCGCCCAGCGGATTGGCCGCGCCGGTGACGCGCGGGTCTTCGGCCGCGCCGGCGAAGCTGTCGATCAGCGCCGGGCTGTGCGCGCCGGCGCTGCGAAAGAGGTCGGGCCGGCGAAAGGCCATCATCAGCGACCAGTAGCCGCCGCGCGACACG
>JAIBAS010000474.1 GCA_019695075.1 Promineifilum sp.
CCCGGCGGCGATGACGGCCGGCGGCGCGTCGCCCAGCGGCATCTCGCCCGCGGCCAGGGCAATGCAGTCGGCCAGCCGCATAACCGCCGTCGGCACGCCGTTCAGGCCGGACTTAATGTAGTGCTCGGCCTTCATGGAGTTGGTCAGGATGCCATGCACCCACGATTGGTCGTAGGGGATGACCTCCGGGCAAGTGTTTTCCAGCAGCAGCGCGCCGTGGCCACGGATGGCCGCGGCGATGCCGTTGCGCTCGGCGACGGCCTTGGCCGCGGCCGACGTGAAGACCCACAGCGGCGGCGGGCCGCCCGCGACCGGCTCTGTGGACACGCGCCGCCCCGCCAACAGCCGGGCGATGGTCGCCAGCTCGCCCAGCGACGCCTGCGGGCAGCCGAGGACGACCAGCGACACCGGCCCGCGCGGGCGCAGCTCCTCATAGCGCCGGGCTAGCTCGGCCGGGCCGAAGGTCAGGTGATCCTGATAGTCGCCCGCGGGCGCGTCTTCGACGTAGAGCAGCGGGCAGCCGTAGTTGGCCGCTGCCGCGCTCAGGGCCTTGCGCTGCTCGTGGGTCAGCATGGCCGGCAGCCCGGTGATGGCCGGGATGGGGCCATAGGGCATGCGCCAGCCGGGGCGGCGCTGCTTGCCGATCCAGTCGCCCAGAATGGAGTAGTCGGTCGGGTCGTCCAGCGGCGCGGTGACGGTGACGGCCAGGTTTGGCTGGCGGGCGGCCTTGTCCAGCAGGCCGTAGTCGGGCGCGTAGCCGGTCAGGGCGCTGGCCAGTGCCGACAGGCCCGACTCACGGTTCGTGCGCAGGCCGCAATAGGAGTTGGCGTAGCAGATGGCGTTCGACTCGGCCCAGGCGACAACGGCGTCGGGCCGCCCGGGGGGGATGCCCTCCCACTCGTAAGGCACGCACGACTGGATGGTGTGGACGCCCAGCCGGGCGTAGGCGGCGATGATCTCGCGGTGGTGCTCCAGGAAGTCGGGTTCGGCAATGCGCATGGCCGGGAACTGGGCCTCATCGCAGCCGGCCGAGTTGAGGGTGGTCGGCACAGCCACACCCGGCCCGGCCTCGCCGGCCAATCGGGCCAGGAACTGTCGCAGCCCCAGCCCGCCCGTCAGCGGTGACACGCCCGACAGATGAGCGCTCTCAATGGCCACCAGCCGCTCGGCCCCGGCCATGTAGGCCAGGTCGAGTAGCAGGCGCATGCCCATCTGCCGCGCCCGGCCGCGCTCGCCGGCCAGCATGGCCCGTTGTTCGTCGTTTAGTTCGATCATGTTCACGCCTACTCTTCTATCCTCCTCAGCACCCGGCCGCGCATGCTCAGGCGTCTTCCAACGAAGGGGAAACGATGTCGACGGCCACGCCGATGGTGTCGCGCAGGCGCTCGGCCAGCGACAGGGCCGCGTTCGGCCGGCCGCCGGCGTGCCGGGAAGCGCCCATGAACAGCATCCGAGCGCCATGCTCAACCACCGCGCCGGCGATCTCCTGGCCCACCTCGCCTTCACGGATGGCCCAGGTGGCGTCGCGCAGTCCGGCGGCGTGGGCGCGGGCGACGGCGATGCGGAGCAAGGTCCGGCCCATCCAGTATAGCTCAGCGCGCGCGGACGGCCTTATGCTCTCATCGCGGGCCTCTACAAGGCGCTGGTCGACGACGTACAGGAAGAGCAGCCCGTCGTTCTGCGCGCGCGCGACGCGGATGGCCGCGTTCTGCACCGCGCGGCTGCCTTCGCCCGCGCGGATGGCGCAGATGATGTCAGCCATCTTCGCCCTCGGCCGGGCCATGCTCGTTGAGGCGGCCGTCTTCGGCCAGGAGCTGATCCAGCGCCGCCAGCCGGGCATCCATTTCGATGAGCAGTTCCTCTTGCACCTTCGCCGAAATGAAGGCGCGCGCGGCGGCGTCGCTGATGGCATTGCGCTCCGCCTTCACGACATCGGCCCGCGTCTGCAAGTACATGGAGCGCTCCAGTTCCGGGTGCATCTCCAGATGATCGCGCAGCGCGGCGCGGGCATCGTCGATCTCTTCGTCGTAGACGCTGTTCATCGCTTGCCACAGGTCATGGTAGAGGAATCCCTCGGCGTGCAGCCGGTTCAACTCGCGCCGGCCGGCCTGACGCGCGTAGACGACGGCCAGGCGACGCTGGTTCTCGATGGCCGCCGGCTGCTTTTGCACCAGCCCCAGCCGATTGATCATCGCCTCGATGGTCGTGCCCTGCACCAGGATGGTGAAAAGCACCACGCCAAAGGCCATGACCTGCATCTCCGTGGCGATGGTCTGGCCGAACAGGTTGCCGCCAATGGTCAGCGCCAGGGCCAAGCTGATCGCCCCGCGCAGGCCGCCCCAGAACATTACATGGCGATAGCGCCGGGGCACGTCCAGACGTTCGGGCGTCAGCCGGTTGTGAAGGGCCGTCAGCAGGTAGACGCTGATCGCCCGGCTGAACAGAACGGCCAGCACCGCCACGCCGATGGGCACGGCGAACTGCACCAATTGGCCAAGCTGAATCCGGATGCCGATCAGCAGGAAAACCAGCGAGTTAGCCACGAAGGCCATGAACTCCCAGAAATTGTCCAGCGTCAGCCGCGTCGTGGGCGAGGTGCGATCCAGGCCCACGTTGCCCACCACCAGCCCGGCAGCGACAACGGCCAGCAGACCGCTGGCGTGCAACTGCTCGGCGGCGACGTAAGCGCCGAACGCCAGGGCGACAGTTGTCGCCGTCTCGATGAGATGGTCGTCGATGCTGCGCAGAACGAGGTAGGCCACGGCGAAGCCCAGCAGCAGGCCCACGCCCAGCCCGACCAGGGAGACGCGCAGGAATTCGCCGACGGCTCCCAGAAAGTTGAAGGAGACCGCCGCTTGGCTGACCAGCGCGGTCGCCGCCGCGGCGATGGCCAGGTTGAAGACGACAACGGCCACACCGTCATTAAACAGGCTCTCGCCCTCCAGCAGGATGCTCAGCCGCCGGCTGACTCCGAGTTGCTTGAAGAAGGCCACCACGGCAACCGGGTCTGTGGCCGAGATGAGAGCGCCAAAAGCCAACGCGCCCAGCAGGGGGATGTCCAGGAACTGGAAGACGAGGACGCCGACGATGACCGTGCTCAGCAGTGTTCCACCCACCGCCAGCAATAGCACGAGCGGCAGGTCGCCGCGCAGATCACGCCACTTGATGGCCAGGGTTGCCTCGAACACCAGCGGCGGCACGAGCACGGCCAGAATCAGCTCGCTACTGATGTTCAGGGTGATGAAGTTGGGGAAGAGCGCCAGCACCAGACCAACGATGACCAGGGCGACGGTGTAGGGCAGACGAACGCGGCGAATGAGGATGGCCACCAGCGCCGCGATGGTGAGCAGCAGGACGAAGGCGATCTCCTGCAGAATGATGCTCTCCCCCTGTGCGGCGAAGGCGCGCGCGGCCATGTTCCACAGATTAGCCATCGGCCGGTCGCAGATAGTCGTTGGGGTTCACGCGGCCGTATTCGCCGCGCTCATACTTGTCCCGTTCCGCCCCCCAGGGGATGGTGCAATCGAGGCCCATCTTGGCTGTGCGGCTCTTCTGGCCGGGCACGTGCGCGCCGGACGGGTCGAGCGAGCTGCCGGGCTGGTTGGGGTAGACGTACAGGTCGCGGTCGGCCTGGAAGCGCGTGGCCATGGCCCATTCGACCTGCGCCGGGTCGTAGATGTCCACGTCCGTGTCAACCACCCAGACGTGCTTGAGCGAGCCGTGGCCGCGGAAGGCGGCTTCGATGGCGCGGCGGCCGTCGTCCTCGCTCTGCTTGTCGATCTGGACGACGGCATGGAGCCAGGACGTGCCGCCGGGGGTGATGACCGCGCCGGTGCAGCGGGCGACCTCGTTGACGGCGGCGAAGATGGTCGGCTCTTTGGGCATGCCCATGAGCAGCTTGTGCTCCAGACCGCCGGGCAGGAGGGCGTGGTAGATGGGGTCGCGGCGGTGGGTGATCAGGTCGATGGCGATCACCGGCTGCCGGCGGGTGATGTCCATCGTTTCGGTCAGGTCCATGAACGGCCCTTCGGCCACGAGTTGGTGGGTGATGCGCCCCTCCAGGACGATCTCGGCGTCGGCGGGCACGGCCAGGTCATTGGTCAGGCATTTGACCAGCGGCGTGGGCGCGAGGGCGTGGGCCACGGCCAGCTCATCGACGCCCGGCGGCGGCGACATCGACGCGGCCAGATGGACGGCCAGCGACACGCCGATGCAGATGGCCACGGGCAGGTCGCCGGGGCTTTTCTGCAACGCCGTGTAAGTGCCGCGATTCTCGACAATGCGCGCGGCGAAGTGGCGCTGGTCGAGACGCAACAGGCGATGGTAGCACATGTTGCGGCCCAGGTCGGGGTCTTCGACGATGACGACGGCGCTGGCGATGTAGTGCCCGGCGTCCTGCGGCAGATGGAGCAGGATGGGCAGCCGGTCGAGATCGACTTCCTCGACGACGACCTCCTGGCACGGGGCGCTGTCGGCCATTGGCGGGGCGACCGGTTGGGCCAGCGCGCCGGCCAGGTGGCGCATCAGGTCGGGCACGGGCACATCGAGGGCCAGGCTGAAGTAGGCCCGGTCGGCACACGGCCCGGCGCAGACGCGCCAGCCGGGATAGCCGTCGATGTGGTTGAAGAGCACCGGCCGGCCCTCCAGGGCATGGGCGACGTTGGCGACCTCGAAGGTCGTATCGACCGGCCGATCGATGGTCAGCAAGTAGCCGGCCGCGTCGGCCTTCTCAATGAAGTGACGAAAACTCATGGGCGTCGTTTCCTTCCTCGGCGGTGTATTATAGCGGAGGCATGCCCGGCGGGCGACGGTTGCCCAGCCCCGACCTCAGAGGTCTTCCGCGACCTCTGAGGTCTTAATCGCGTCGGCCGCGTTAGCCGCGTTCAATTCCCGTCCTGCGCTATAATGGCAGTCTGCTGGCCGGCCGTGAGGAACATGATGCGTGATCGGACGATTGTCTGGGTGGGTCTACTGCTACTGGCGCTGACGACGCTGGCCTGTAACGCCTTCGCCGGCGTGGCCCAGCCGACGCTGCCGCCCCCGCCGCTGGTCTTGCCTTCACCGGCGACGGCGGGCGGGACGGCCGCTCCGGGCGTTGCTCCAACGGCGACGCTGCCGGGCGAGAGCACAACCGGCGCGGACCAGGGCACGTTGCGCGTTCTGGTCGATCTGAACGTCCGCGCCGGGCCGGGCGTCGGCTATGAGCGCGTCGGCTTCCTGCTGCGCGACGAGACGGCCGTCATCCTGGGGCGCGACCCGGCCAGCGGTTGGTGGAAAATCGTCTGCCCAGCCCCCGCCGAGGGGAGCAATTGCTGGGTATCGGGCGGCGAGCAGTACACCCGCGCCGAGAACGCCGGCGCGGTTCCCACGGCGGCCGTGCCCGCCTCGCCGACGCCGCCCCCGCGAT
>JAIBAS010000184.1 GCA_019695075.1 Promineifilum sp.
GTCGGCTGCCAGGCGCGCAGGGCGGCGAGGGCCTCCTCGGCCGAGGCGCGCCGCCCCAGCTTCACCGACACGCTGGCCAGGTGGCCATCGACCACCGGCACGCGGTTGGCCTGGGCGCTGACGGCGATGCCGGCCATGACCATGTGGCCGTCGCGCACGTCGCCCAGCAGCTTGAGCGGTTCGTTCTGGAGCTTCTCATCTTCCCCGCCGATGTGAGGCACAACGTTGTCGTAGATGTCCATCGACGACACGCCGGGGTAGCCCGCGCCGGAGATGGCCTGCATCGTCGTGATGATGGCCGCCTCTACGCCGAACGCCTCCTGGAAGATTTTCAGCGGCAGGATGGCGCTGGTCGTCGAGCAGTTGGGGCTGGCGACGATGAAGCCCGGCCAGTTGTTCTCCGCTCGCTGCGTGGGGATGAGGCAGGTGTGGTCGGGGTTGACCTCCGGGATGAGCAGGGGCACGTTGGGCGCCATGCGGAAGACGGACGTGTTGGTGACGACGGCGTAGCCCGCGGCGGCGAACTGCGGCTCCCACTCTTTGGCCTCGGTCGTCGGCAGGGCGGAGAAGACGACCGGCGGGTTGCCGGGAATGTCCAGGTTGGGCGCGGTCGGCTGGACGGTCAGCGCGGCGGCGCGGGCCGGCACGCGGCCGGGCATGAGCCAGTTGACGCCCTCGCCATAGGGGCGGCCGACGGTGCGGTCGGAGCCAGTCAGGGCCACCACCTCGAACCAGGGATGGCCGGCCAGCAGTTGCACGAAGCGCTGGCCCACCGTCCCCGTCGCTCCCAGCACACCCACGGGTATCTTGTTCATTGCGTTTACTCCTTCAGCGCCGGGCCGCGGCCCATGCTCTTGGCCGCGCCGGCGTAGCTGCCTTGATTCATCAACAAAAAACGCCGTCACCCCTTGGGGCGACGGCGTCGCGGTTCCACCCAATTTCAGCGGCCGGCTGCGCGACCGCGCTCGTTGTGGCCGCTAACGGGGCCGACCGGATCGCTCTACTGGCCGTGGGGCGTTGGAGCGACCACTCCCGGGGGGTTTTCGCCGCCGGCCCAGGGGCGCGGTTCTCAGCCAATGACCTGCGCTTCTCTGGCGTGGGCGTCGCGGGTACTCGTCCCGGTCAACGTATTGTCTATCGATTGGGTTGAATCATAAGGGATGGGCGGGGCCATGTCAAGGGCGGGCAACAAAAACGCCGGGAACAGTGATCGTTCCCGGCGGAGTGCCCTGGAGAGGACTCGAACCTCCACGTCCTAAGGACATAGGCCCTCAACCTACCGCGTATGCCAATTCCGCCACCAGGGCAAGGTACAGCGTATTATAGCCCCATCACCGTGGGGCGTCAATCGGCGTCAACCCGCTTGATCCGCGCCGTCGATGTTCCATTCAGGGTCATTGCAGGGTCAATAAGAAAGAGCTCACGCAAAGTCGCTAAGTGGCCAAAGGCGCAAAGAAGAAACAGCAGATTACAGAGCATCTTCTTTGCGCCTTAGCTCCTTGGCGACTTTGCGTGAGCGCTCTTCTAACTTTGCAATGACCCTGACGTTCCATTCCGCCACCCTTTATGCTATCATGACAGTGCGTCACCGCTTGGAGGACGCCCAATGGGGACGGCCGGATGAGCGGCGACAAGGAAGTCCCACATGCCCAAGATACTCAGCCCTAAAGCATGGTACCTGGCCGGCGTCGGCGCGGTCGCCCTGGCCGCCGAAGGCGCGCGTCGCCTGGTGCGGCGTCGCCGGTCGGACGGCGCGGCCGGTTATCGCGCCGCTGATGTCCCCGTCGAGGTCGATGTCGAAGTGAAAGAGCCGCCGGCCAAGAAGCCCGTGGCCAGGGCGGCCGCCCAGCCAAAGCCGACGGCCGAAGCCGAGCAGAAGGCTGCCAAGGCGCTGGAAGCCGTCGCCGACGAGGCCAAGGCGGCCAAGCGCAAGGGCGCGAAAGCGGCCAAGAAAGTTGAGACCGAGGTCGAAGACGCTGCTAAGGACGCCAAGGCCGCCGCCAAAAAGATCGTCGCCGAGGCCCAGAGCGCGGCCAGGAACGGCAAGGACGCGGCCGAGGAGATAGTGTCGCCGGCCAAAGAGATGGTCGCCGCCGCCGCCGAGACCAGGGACGCGGCCGAAGCAGTGGTCGCCGAGGTCAAAACGCGGGCCGGGGCAGTCGAGGCGGCGATCATGCCCGACGACCTGACCCAGATCAAAGGCATCGGCCCGGCCTTCGCCAAGCGCCTGACTGAGGCCGGCTACACCACCTACGCCGAAATCGCCAACGCCACGCCCGACGCCCTGCGCGAGGCCACCCACGCCCCGGCCATCGCCAATCCGGATGAGTGGATCGCCGGCGCGCGAGCGCGCATATAAATAAAAGTGCCGCGGCTGGTTAGGCCGCGGCACACGATTAGCTACTTCGCCGATTCCCGCTCACCCCCATTCTCCCGCCACCACGCCACCAACTCCGCCAACTCCGGCTGGTCGCCGGCGAACTTGCCATAGTAGGCGTAGCGAACGACGCCGCCGCGGTCGATGATGAACGTGCCCGGCAAGCGCTGGGCGTCGCCCGTCGCCTGGCCCTGGCTGTGGCCGCGCGAGGCAGCGCGCGCCCCGGCGCGAATGGCGTCGGGGGCCATCAGCCGCAGAATGTTGCCCCGCTCGATGCCGAAGGCCGCGTGCAGCGTCGGCTCTTCGTTCGTCAGGCAATCGACGTTGGGGGCCAGCTTGTCGCCGAACTGGCGCGCGTGCTTCGGCTCCCCCAGGCCCAGGGCGACGATACGCAGCCCGGCCGCTTCAATTTCTTCTCGGTGCAGCTCCAACTGAGCCAGCCATTCGCGGCAGTGAATTCAGCCAAAGTGCCGCAAGAAGGTCAGCAACACTGGCCCTTCTTGCCAGAACCCCGACAGACTTGTCTCCTGCCCGCTCTTGTCCAGACAGTGGCCGTCCGGCGCGCGGTCGCCGGGGGCCAGCTTTTTCTCTTTGGCCATGTCTTCTGTGCTCCCGGTGCGTCCTCAATGGGCGCACCATTATTAACCCCCTGAATCTATCAAGTTGCACATAAAATGTCAACATTTTGTCATGAAACTTGCACGTGAGCGCTTATCGACTTGGTAGCGCCCCTAAGGAATCTGGTGCTAACACTTCGCAGCCGGGGTACGTGGGATGGGAACGGACGGGCGTCGTCCCCGGCAGGCCACGTATAGCCCATAGCGTGACCAGATCGCCGCTACAGCCTACGATGAGAAACATACCCCAGATGAGCAGCAGCCAGGAGCCTATGAGGACGCCCACCACTCCCGGCAACACGCCCAACAGCAGCATGGGCAGCAGCAGAATGGCCCGGTAGGCGCGGGCCGAGACGGGCGCGTCGCAGCGCACGCGCGGGCCGACGGACTTCAGGAAAGTCTTGGGGCCGGCGAGCAGGTGAGTGGAGCCGCGCGGCGCGCGGCCGATCCAGCGATAGGCGGCCATGCTGGCGGCGTCGCGCAAAACCATCCCGCCCAGCAGCAGCGCCAACTCTGCCAGCAGCGCCATCCCCGGCCAGCGCTCCGGCAGCCGTGGCGTCTTGGCCCAGAGCAGCTGAAACGGCGCGAGCAGGGCCACGAAGACCACAGGGGCGATGGTGAAGGTCATCATCATCGCCGTCAGCGCGGACACGGTGCGCTCGTCGACCGGCCGCGGGCCGTTGGGCGCGGGCAGAGCGTCGTCCAACGGGGCTTCGTCCGCCGGCGCATTGGCCGGCGCGTCGTCGGGGTCGCTTTCCACCGCCAGGGCGCGGCCGAAGAAGTCCAGCATCTGCCGCTCATACGCCTCCGGCGCAACGACCCAGCCCGTGGCGTGGGTCGCGTCGGGGATCTCGTAGAGCGTTTTCGGCTCCTGGGCGGCGGCGAAGAAGTGGCGCGTCAGCCGTTGCTCCAGGCCGCGACCGGTGCTGATGAGCAGGACGGGCCGCCCGCCGAGGCGGGCCAGGGCCTGCATGTTGGCCGGCGGACGCGGGCCGGGCGCGAACCAGTCGATGGCCCGCTGATAGCCGCGCTCGCGCGGGAAGCGCCACAGCCGCTCAAACCAGCCACGCGGCGGCGGCAGGTCGTCGATCGTGCCCAGGAGCGGCCCATCGGCCACGACGGCGCGGATGAAGACATTGCGCGCCGCAGCCTGGAGGGCCAGCATCCCGCTGACGGAGATGCCCAGCACGCCGATGCGGGCCTGCACGTCGCGCCGGTGCGATAGCCAGGTCACGGCCGCCAGCGCGTCATCGACTCCCCGCACCCCACGCGAGAAAGGCCGGCCGCCGCTCTGGCCGTGGGCGCGCAGGTCGAATAGCAGCACGCCATAGCCGGCCCGCGACAGCGTCGCGGCGTGGAAGGCGACGCTGAGCCGGTTGCCGCCGTGGCCGTGGAGCAAGACAACGGCCGCGCCGTTGCGCGAGGGGATGTACCAGCCGCGCAAGGGCGCGCCGTCGCGGCCGGCGAATTCCACATCCTCATACGCCGCGCCCCAGTCGGCCGGCGTGCGCCCGGACAGCGGGCGGCGCAACGGCCGGCTGAACTGCCAGGCGAGCAATAGCGGCCGGAGCAGCAAGTGCAGGACGACGAGAATGAGAACGACTTCAAGGATCATGTCAGGCTCGCGGTGGGCAGCGCTGCGGCCTATTGTAACTCACGTTGTCCCTGTTGCCGCCCCGCTGCCCATCGGCTACACTTCGCCGCTATGCGCATCCGTGCCGCGCGGCTACTGCTTTCTCTGGCCCTGCTGGTTCTCCTCGTCGCTTTCGTCCTCATCTGGCGGGCGCGCTCGCAGGGCGTCTTCGGCCCGGCCGTGGCCCTCTGCCCCGGGCCGGATCGTTACGGCTACATCTGCGAGGGCGGCGCGGCCTATGCCCCCATCGATGCCGCCGATGCCACCGGCCTGCTGGCCGACGACGCCGTCATCACGCTAGACCTGCCCTTCCCATTCACCTTCTACGGCGCGACCTACACGGACGTGAAGGTGTCCACCAACGGCAACCTGCAATTCACGACCGATAACCCGCTGCCCCGGCCCGACTGCCTGGCCCCCGCGACCGGCATGGGCGACCTGATCGCCCCCTACTGGGCCGACCTGGACCTGACCGCCCACGGCGCGCTGGAGACGGCCGTCATGGGCGAAGCGCCGGCGCGTGTCTTCGTTGTCGAGTGGGACGACGTGCCCCTCTATGGCACGGACAGCGGCGACCGGGTGACGTTCGAGGTGCAACTGTTCGAGACGAGCAACGACATCGTCTTCCTTTATGAGGACCCGACCACGGCCGGCGGCGGCAACGGTGGCGCGGCCGTGGCCGGCATCCAGAGCGAGCGGCAAGACCTCTCGCTGACCTATAGTTGCCGCCAGCCGGTGCTGCCCGCGCCGGGCGGCCTACGCCTGG
>JAIBAS010000545.1 GCA_019695075.1 Promineifilum sp.
AGACGCAAAGAAAAGATTCTTCTTTGCGTCTTTGCGGCTTTGCGTGAGGTTCTTCGCTATAAGGACAAATGACATGGACGATCAACTATTGACCGCGTTGGCCGAAGCCTGCGCTCCCTTTGGCGATGGGCGCTTCCACGTCTGCGAACTGGCCATCGCCCCCGGCGATTGCCGCACCTGCCTGCAAGGGCGCGTGCTCGACACGGCCACCCTCGACGCCGTGCTGGCCCACCTGCGGCAGCGCGCGCCCGGCGCGCGCTGGGACGCGGAGGCCGTCCACGTGCTGCGCCAGGCGCGCCCGCAGCGCCTGACCGTGGCCACCAACCTGACCGGCTTGCAGCGCTCGCCGTCGTGGCTGGGCGAGCAGCAGAGCCAGCCGCGGGCCGGCGCGTCGGCCGAGGTGCTGGCGGAGGACGAGCGCTGGGTCTTCGTCCGGCTCGACGACGGCTACCTGGGCTGGATGTATCGCGCCTACCTGAGCGAGGCCGCCGCGCCGCCGCCCACCCATCAGGTCGCCGCGCCCTTCACGCTGCTCTATGGCGGGCCGAACTACCTGGCCCCGGTGGTCACGCGCCTCTTCGCGGGCACGCCCGTGGCTGTGGAAACGCACGACAACGGCTGGGCGCGGCTGGGCAGCGCCGCCGGGGAGGGCTACGCCGACCCGATGGACTTGCGCCCGCTGGCCGACGACCGGCCGCTCGACATCCGCCGCCGCCACATGGTTCACCACGACGCCTTGCAGTTCATCGGCGTGCCCTACCTCTGGGGCGGCACATCGGTGCATGGCATCGACTGCTCCGGCTTTGCCCAGCTGCTCCACCAGTTGGCCGGCGTCGTCATCCCGCGCGACGCCGACCAGCAATTCGCTGCCGGCCGGCCGGTGGAACCGCCATTCGCGCCGGGCGACTTGCTCTACTTCGGCGCGCCGGGCGACCACCGCGATGTCAGCCACGTCGGCGTCAGCATGGGGCCGGAGGTGGAGCCGGCGGGGTGGGGGATGATCCACAGCAGCCGCGGGCGCAATGGCGTCTACGTGGACGACGTGCAGGCGGTGGCGTCGCTGCGCGAGCGCTTCCTGGGGGCGCGGCGGTTCCTGGGCGAATGAGAGCCACTTGACAAAACGTACGTTATCGCCCGTGCGGATTCAAGGCCGCGTTCAGACCGTCGCCCAGCAGATTCCAGCCGACGCCGAACAGGATCAGCGCCAGCGAGATAGGCACGAACGTCCACCAGTAGGCGAACGGGTTGCCGTTCAGGCCGATAACGAAGTCGCGGCTGCTGACAAGCATTGTCCCCCAGGCGACGTTGCCGCCGAAGCCGATGAAGATGAACGCCGCGGCCAGGATGACCATGCCGCCCACGTCGCGCGCGGCCAGAACGATGGCCGGGGCGATGGTGTTGGGCAGCAGGTGTCGCCAGATGACCCGCCCGCCGGTGGCCCCCATCGCCTCGGCGGCGCGGATGTAGTCCAGGTTCTTCACCCGCCGCGCCTGCGCGTTCATCAGCCGCGCGTAGGGCATCCACGAGAAGAGGATGAAGGCGATCATGATCGGGTCGATGCGCGCCCGATAGAGGAACGCTTCCCAACCGGTCAGGGTCATGGGGTCGTTGAAGGGGTTGTAGATGTTGCCGTAGAAGGCGCGCTGGATGACCCACACGCCGGCAATGACCGGAAAGGCCAGGAAGGCGTCGGTGACGCGCATGGCCAGCAAGTTGGACAGCCCGCCGACGTAGCCACTGATGACGCCGACGGTGATGCCGATGAGCGCGGTTAGAGCCGTCACCACCAAGCCAAAACGCAGCGCCGACCGCGCTCCCCAGACCAGCGTGTAGTACACGTCCCACTGGAAGGATGCATCTTGCCCCGGAGCGATGCCATACTGGGGCATGTTCTGAATCTGCGGCGTTGTGCCCAGGGGTAGGCCCGGCCCCGGCGGCTGCGGCTGCCGCGAGAACGATTGGCTGATGTTCATGAACGGCCAGGGATCGTCCGGGTTGAGCGGCGGGGCCAGCACGGGCGCGAGCGCGGCCAGCAGACAGAAACCCAGCACCAGGGCCAGGCCGATGAGCGTCGAGCGACGCCGGAAGGGGCGCAGACGGCGTCGCATGCGATTATAGCTCCAGGCCGTCTTCGCGCAGCCGCGGGTCGAGGGCCACGCGCAACAGGTCGAACAGCAGGATGATGGGCAGCACCAGCAGCACGCTGAAGACGGCGAAGCCCATCACCAGCGGCGCATCCGGGGCCACGAAGAAGCCCTTGGTGATCAACTCCGACAGCCCGTTGAAGTCGAAGACCGACTCGACGATGTAGACGCCGGTCACCAGCCCGGCGGCCGACAGGATCATGGCCGTCAGGGCCGGGCCGGCGGCGTTGGGGAAGGCGTGACGCCACTCCAGCCGCCGCTCGCGCAGCCCCTTAGCGCGGGCGGTCAGCAGGTAGTCCTTTGTCTGCTCCTCGATCATGGCCACGCGGGTGACGCGGCCGACAGTGGCCCAGTACAACAAGCTCAGGGTGAAGACGGGCAAAACCAGCCGCCGCAGGGCGTCGGCGACGACATCGAGGCGGCCGTTGAGCAGGCCGTCGAAGGTTAGAAAGCCGGTGATGGCGCGGAAGTCGCTGGTCGATAGGGAGAGTTCGTAGATGCCCGTGCGGCCGGGCGGAAACCAGCCCAGGCCGACGTAGAAGATCGACAGCAGGAACAGCCCCAGGATGAACGGCGGGATGGACGTGGCCACGAACGTCGTCAGCCGGTAGCCGCGGTCGAAGCGCCCCGCCGCCCGCCAGCCGGACAGCACCCCGCCGAGCAGCGCCGTGGGCAGGATGACCAGGACGGCGTAGAAGGTGAGTTCGGCCGTCACCGGTAGCCGCTTCTTCAGCAGCGTCAGCACGTCGGCTTTGAACGTGGGACTCCAGCCCCAGTCGCCGCGCAACAGATCGCTCAGCCAGCGCGCGTATTGCACCGGGTACGGGTCGTCCAGGCCATGCTCGGCCACCAGCCGATCCATGAGTTGCTGCGACTCCTCCTGCGTCAGCGGCGGCGTGCGCGGCGGGATGTAGAGTTGCGCCCGCTCCTCGGCCGGGGCGAGCATGATGACGCCATATAGCGCCGCCGTGATGATCAGCAGCGTCACCGGCAGGGCCAGCAGGCGCAGGAGGAGTTGTTTGACGAAGGGTGGCATCGCGGCCGATCACCTGTGCGTTCGTGCCGCGCCGTGGATCACTCCTCGGCGCAACTGGTCACCGCCGGCGGGTCGATGCCTTCCACCCAGCACAGAGCGGCGAAACCCTCTTCGCCGGCGGCCCGCAGCAGAACAGTATTGCCCTGTTGCGCCTCCAGCGTCACGACCGGTTGCGGCCCGAAGGCGGCGCTGTGCTCCGCCAGCCAGGCGGCGGCCTCGTCGGTCGCGGTCAGGTCGCAGGTGTGGCAATTCTCCGGCGGCGCTTCGCCGGTGATGAGGCCGCGCAGGCCATCGACATACACCAGCCGGGCATCGTAGCAGAAGTTGAACTGGTCGTTGATGATGCTGCAATGGATCCAGTTGCCGCTGTCGAAGTGGGCGGCCACGGTGGCGGTGGCCGTGGCGACGTTGTTATCGACAAAGCCCAGTGTGAACGGCCCGTCGATGAGGTCATGCACCGGCCGCAAGGCCATGTAGGTGATGCCCCCCTCGCTGGGCAGGTCGCGCAGGTCGCCCTCGTAGGCCTGCGCCCGCAGGATGGCCCGGTTGGTCAGTCCGGCGGCTGTGGCCGCGGGGTTGACCATGGCGTTAGACGTGGACAGGGCGCTGACGAAGACCAGCGGCAGCGGCAACAGCAGCGCCAGCCACGCCCGTCTGTTCGGCCAGCGCCGGTTGTGCATCTCGCCGGCCATGTTCTCCAGGCGGTAGCTTTGCAGCAGCGCCAGCGCGCCCAGGACGACGAAGATGAACAGGCCGCTGATCACCAGGCCGAGGTTGGAGCCGCCCAGCGAATTAGGATAGACGTTGTGGCCGAAGAACCGCGGGTCGGCCAACCAGGCGGTCACGGTGCGGCCGTGGAAGGGCAGGTAGCCGATGCCCAGGCTGGCCACGACCGCGCCCGCCAGCCACAGCAGCACCGTCACCCAGCTACGGGCGATGCGCGCGCTCAGCCAGCCGATGAACGCGCCCAGGACGGTCAGCAAGAGAATGCCCAGCAGCAGCGCCGGCACTGTCAGCGGCAGCGGCAAACGGGCCGCCCGCACGACCTCCACCCCCCACGCCCCCAGACCCAACGCCAGGCCAATGAGCAGCCCGTTGAGCAGCCCCAGCCGCCGGTAGGCGGGCAGAGCGCGGTGATCGGGCGCGTCCAGGTCTAGCTGGAACGGCTGCGTCTCAGCCATAGCACGAAACCTCCCAGAGCAAGCAGAACGAACACACCGCCGAACAGCACCAGCCGGCCGGCCGCGCCCATGCCGCCCGTATGGGCCGGCTGCCCGGTGGCCAACGCAGCCGATGTGGGCACGGCCGAGGGCGCGACGACCAGCGCGGGCGTGACGCGGGCGACAGCCGGCAGTGTTGGTGTCGGCGCGCCGGCGATCGCGCCCGGGATGGCGTACTGCGACAGGCTATCCACTGTCAATGGGCGACCATCCCACAGACCGTTGGCGCGCGCCAGATGGGCGAGGATGGCCAGATACTCCTCCTGGGTCAGATCGCCGGGGAAGAAGTAGGGCATGGCCACGCTGACGTAGCGATAGACGCTGTCGAGCGTGGGGAACTTGGTCAGCGCGCCCTCGCCGATGATCGCCGGCACGGCCGTGGGCAGGGCGAAATCCTGATGGTAGGGCTGCGGGCCGTGGCAGCCGCTATTCCAGCAGTACTGGTCTTCCGGCGGGTATTGGGCGCGCCAGTCGTCGGTCAGCCCCTGGCCGACGTCGCCGTGGCAGGGCTGGCAGTGGAGCCAGTAGAGTTGCGCGCCCTCGTCGGCCTGGTTAGGGGCGGGCACGGTCGGCGGCGGGGCCAGCCGATCCATCGTCGGCGTCGCGCCGGGCACGGTGGGGGCGGGCGTGGGCGTCGGCAGTTTAGGGCCGCCGCGCTCGATCTGGGCCGCGGCCGAGGCGAACAGCGCCGTCAGCCCCAGACCCAACAGCACCACCACCACGACCCACTGTCGGATTGCTCTTGTCATCCCTGGTCAAAATAAAGAGGCGGGCAACTTGTCGTCCACCCGCCTCCTGCCCATTGACCTACTGACCCACTGACCTACTGAATACTGGCCACTGACCTACTGAATACTGGTCACTGGTCACTAATCACCGCCCACGCATCACGCCTTCTTGCCGCGCAACTTCGGGTCGAGGATGTCGCGCAGAGCGTCGCCGATGAGGTTCCAGCCCAACCCGTAGAGCAGCAGCGCCACGCCGGGGAAGACGATGATGTACCAGTAGGTGTCGAGCGAGATGATGAACGACCGCGCGAAGCTGACCACCTGGCCCCAGTCGGCGAAGCCTTCCGGCAGGCCGATGCCCAAAAAGCTGAGCGCGGCGAACGACAGCACCACCGACCCCATGTTGAGCGAGATACGCACCAGCGTCGGGAACATGGCGTTGGGGATGACGTGCTTGATCATCAGGTGCGAGTCCTTGGCCCCGCTGGCGCGCGCGGCCAGGACGTAGTCGCGCTCCTTGGTGGCCAGGATGTCGCCGCGCAGCTGGCGCGCGTAGCCCGTCCAGCCGAAGATGACCAGGGCGATGGTGGCCGGCCAGATACTTCGGCCGAGTCTCGGCGTCAGCAGCGAGGCCAGAATGAGCGCGCCGGTGATGAAGGGGAAGGCGACGAAGATCTCCACGACGCGCATCAGAAGCTCATCGACCCAACCGCCATAGAAGCCCGCCAGCGCGCCGACGATCACCCCCAGGATCGTCGTCAACGTCGTCACCACAAAGCTGGCGAAGAAAGCCGTGCGCGCACCCCAGATGACGCCATACCAGATGTCATACTGGCCGCTGGTCGTGCCCATGATATGCACCCATGACTCCTGGCGCGGCCAGATGTTGCGATACCACCACGGGACGCGCATGGGCGCGTTCTTGTTCCATTCGCTCATCGGCGGCTGCGGCTCGGTGCGGAAGCCGTCACGGGGGATCTGCATCCGCGGCCAGTTCTCGTTGGGCGGCGGGGCCAGCACGGGCGCGAAGAGGGCGATGAAGGCAAACGCCAGGGTAATGACGATGCCGGTCACCGACAGCGGGTTGGTGATGATGCCGCGGATGAGCCGCGCCCATTCCGGGCCGACAGCCTTCTCCAGCCGCGTCATCTCGCGCAGTTCGCCGCCATCGTCGGCGCGGGGCCGCAGGACTACCGGTTCGCTGATTGTGGTCATGGGTCACTGCTCCTGTTTAGCTGAGGCGGACGCGCGGGTCTAGGACGGCATAGAGCACGTCAACGATCAAGTTGGCGGCCACCAGCAGGACGGCGCTGAAGAGGGCGTAGCCGAGCATCGACAGCACGTCGAGGCTGGCCGCTGCCTGTGCCGCCCAAGAGCCGATGCCGGGGTAGTCGAACACCGTCTCGGTGATGACCACGCCGCCCATCAGCCCGGCCAGCGTTAGCCCGGCGACGGTGATCACCGGGATGAGGGCGTTGCGCCGGATGTGACGATTGGTCACGACCTTCTCCGGCAACCCCTTGGCGCGGGCGGTGGTCACGTAGTCCTGGCGCATCTCTTCCAGCATGGCCGAGCGGGTGATCTTCAGCAGCAGGGCCACCTCGATGACCATCAGCGTCGTCACCGGCATGATGAGGTGGCGCAGGGCGTCGATGAAGATGTCAAAGCGCAGATTCAGCAACGAATCGACGGTCATCATGCGGGTGTACTGGGTGAAGCCGGGCTTGATGACCTCCTGGGAGAAGCCGGTCGAAAGTCGTCCGGGCTGGAACCAGTCGAGGCGGGCGTAGAAGACGAGCAGCAGCAGCAGGGCGAAGACGAAGGTCGGGAACGACCAGCCAATGATGGCGAAGACGCGGGCCACCTGGTCAAAGAGCTTGTTATGGTTCAGCGCCGCCTTCACGCCGAGCCAGATGCCAAACCCGATGACCGGTATCATGGCCCAGATGGCCAACTCCAGAGTGGCCGGCAGGCGACGCACGAGCACGTCGATGACCGGCTCGCGGCCGCTGCGGGAATAGCCCAGGTCGCCGCGCAAGACGCCGCCGACGCGCTCGCCCGTCTCGCCATCGACCGTGCCCACCAGCCAGTTCCAGTATTGCACGAAGAACGGCTTATCGAGGCCATAACGGGTGATGACGGCATCGACCTGGCGGTCAGTCTTGGGAATGTCGCGCACGTAGAGGGCGGAACGTTCGACGGGGCTGAGCACCTGGAGCATGCCGAAGATCAGCGCGGTGACGCCGAAAAGGATGATCGGCAAGATCAGGAGACGACGAATGATATATGCGGTCATCTTTCTTTTCTCCCACAGGGACTAGGCTGGGCGGCGGCCCGGGCCGCCGCCGTCTCTCGTCTCGTGGCGCGATTCTCCCGAATCGCGCCGCTCGCCTGTGCTGATGCAGGCGGCTCAACGCTCCTGATGTGCGCCAGAAGCCCTGAGGCGCATGCGCCAACCTGTAGGGCGGGTTGTAGGGGCGGGTTGTAAGGGCGGGTTTGAAACCCGCCCCTACACCGTTGTACCCGTGGGCAGGTTTGAAACCCGCCCCTACACCAAACCCTAAGCTTACTCGCCGGCCAACGTCATACCGTAGTAGTACGTGCCGGGCAGAGCCGCATTGTAATACCAGCCATTGACCCAGCGCTGCTCATAGCGCGCGCCGGTGGCCTGGGCCAGAATGACGCTGATCACGTCATTGTAGAACTCCTGCTGGATGTCGAAGTACATCTGCTCGCGCACGGCCGGATCGCTCTCGACCACGGCGGCCGAAGCCAGCGCCTGGTACTTGTCGCGGATCTCCGTCGGCAGACCCTGGCGGCCGCCGAAGGTGCCGTAGGTGTACGGCTGGATCCAGTTGTGCGGGTCGTGGATGTCCTCAACCCAGCCGCTGACCGAGACGGGCAGCTGCGAGGCGCGGAAGGCGTTCAGGAACGTCGGCCACGGCAGACCGATCGTCTCGACGCGGTACAGCGGGTTGATACCGGCCAGCTCAGCCTGCCAGATCTCGCCGATGGTCTGACGCACGGTGTTGCCCGTGTTGAAGGCGATCTGGAAGCGGAAGCCGGTCTCCGGCAGCGCGCCACCCCAGGCCGCCTCGAAGTGCGCCGCGCACTCTTCGGGGTTGTACTCGTACATCGGGCCGTCGGGGTTGTAACCCAGCATGCCCTGGATGATCGGGCCATTGTTGCGGATGCCTTCGCCGATCAGAGCTTCCTGGATGTAGGTGTCATAATCGAAGCAGGTGGCCATGGCCTTGCGGGCTTCGATGTCGCTGAAGAAGTCCAACGGGATACCGTTGCCGTCCAGCTGGCCGGAACCCACGTAGGGCGATTCATCGGACACGTTCCAGGTCAGGAAGGCGTCGGTACGGCTGGTAGCCTCCAGGTCGTCCCACTTGCGGATCGTGCCTTCCGGGTTCTCGGTCGGCGTGCAGCTGAAGTCGGCCAGGCAGACCTCGCCCACGAGCGGGTCAACCTGGGCGCGCTGGTCGATGTTGACGGCCACAGTGGCGGCGTCGCCGGCCTGCAGGGCGGCGAAGCGGGTGCCGAACTCATCGACGAGACGGATGATGACTGTCTGCAGCGGGGCGACGCCCGACGGGCCACCTTCCCAGGCCGCGTCGCCTTCGGCGCGCCAGTAGTTGGGGTTGGCCACAAGGACGTGCTCTTCGCCGGGGGTCCAGTGGTCGAGCATGTAGGGGCCGGTGCCGTTGGTGACGGCCGTCAGCTTGTCGTTCTCCGTGCCGGGGGCGTAGAAGTTCTGCCAGGTGGCGCAGTCGCCATCCCAGTCACCCTGGGCGGCGGTCCAATCCTGATCGAGGACGCTGCCCCAGGTGCCGGCCAGCGTGGCCAGCAGCGGGCCCCACGGCTGGGCCAGATTGAAGGTCACCGTGCCGGCGGCGTCGTCGGCGACGACCGCGGCCTTGACCAACTCACAGGTGGCGGCCAGTTCTTCCGGCGTGGCGCCGGCCTTCAGGGCCTCGGGGTCGCCGGCAAAAGCGCCTTCCTGGATGCCCTCGGTCACGTCACCGCTGGTGTAGCCCAGGATCGGCTCCAGCAGCAGCCACTGCGGGCCGTTGGGGTCGCTCTGCAACAGGCCGCGCTGGAAGCTGAAGGCCACGTCGCTGGGGGTCAGCTCGGCGCCGTCGTGGAAGGTGACGCCCTCGCGAATGTGGAAGACGTAGGTCTTGCCGTCGGCGGAGATGCCGCCGTTGTCAACCGTGGGCACTTCTGTGGCCAGCATGGGGATGTAGGTCGTCGGGTCCGGGCCGTTGTACCAGATCAGCGTCTCATAGATGTTCTGGATCGGCGTATTGCTGGCCGTGTCGTAGCCCAGCGCCGGGTCCAACGTGCCAATGTCGCCGAAGGTCAGGCCGACATAGGTCGTCGGGTCGGGCGCGGCCATGGACACTTCCTCGGCCGGCGCGGGCGTCGCCGTGACGACGACTTCCTCGGTCTCGGTGACGACGCGCGTCACTTCGACCTGCGCGCCTTCTTCGGTCACCGTCTCGGTGACGACGCGGGTAACCTCAACCACTTGCGTCTGCGGCTGGCAGGCCACCAGCCCGAGGGCCACCACCAGCAAGAGCGCCAGCAGCAAGCCAATGCGATTCTTCGTAAGCATGTTTCGTGTCTCCTCCATCTTCAAATGGATATGCAAATGTTCACTGCGTCGATGACCTGCGCGCCAGCAACACGCAGCTCATGTCTTCCAATCCTCTACCGCGTTACTCTGTCAGACACCACCTCCTCAAATGAATTTCTCAGCGTGGTGGCAGGCCACCATGTGCGGCGAAGCCGCTGTGCCCAGGTTGCGGAACTCCGGATCGGCCTCGCGACACACCTCGGTGGCATAGGCGCACCGCGGGTGGAAGCGACAGCCGGACGGCGGGTTGGCCGGGCTGGGCACGTCCCCTTCCAGGATGATCCGCTGCCGCCGCGCTTCCTTGTCCGGGTCGGGCACGGGAATAGCGGAAAGCAGCGCCTGGGTGTAGGGGTGCAAGGGGTGATCATAGACCTCGTTGCGCGAGCTAAGCTCGACAATGCGGCCGAGATACATCACCGCGACCCGGTCGCTGATGTAGCGCACCATCGACAGGTCGTGGGCGATGAACAGGTAGGTCAGGCCCAACTCCTGCTTCAGGTCGTCGAGCATGTTGACGACCTGGGCCTGGATCGACACGTCCAGGGCGGAGATTGGCTCGTCGGCGACGATGAAGGATGGGTTCGTCGCCAGGGCGCGGGCCACGCCGATGCGCTGCCGCTGGCCGCCGGAGAACTCGTGCGGGTAGCGGTTGACGAAGTAGGGGTTCAGGCCGACGACGCGCAGCAACTCCTGCACGCGCTCCTTGCGGCTGGCGTTGTCGCCGATGCCGTGGATGGTCAGCGGCTCGCTGATGATGTTGCCCACGGTCATGCGCGGGTTCAGCGAGGCGTAGGGGTCCTGGAAGATCATCTGCATGTGCCGGCGGGCCTTGCGGATGTCGTTGCCCGACATGCTGGTCAGCTCGCGGTCGGCGAACTGGACGGTGCCTTCGGTCGGCTCTTCCAGTTGCAGGATGGTGCGGCCGGCGGTGGACTTGCCACAGCCGCTTTCGCCCACCAGACCCAGCGTCTCGCCCTTGTAGATGTCGAAGCTGACGCCATCAACGGCCTTGATGTGGCCCACCGTCCGGCGCAGGACGCCGCGACGGATGGGGAAATACTTCTTCAGGTCGCGCACCTGGACGAGCACGGGCCGGTCGGCCAGCGCGGGAACATTCTGCTGCGAGCCGGGGCCGGCCGCGGTCATGACGGTCGAGGTTTCGGTGGTCACGCCGGCACCTCCGTCACCGCGGCGATCGCGTCTACGGCGATCTCCTTGCTGTAGTCGGCAATGCGCAGGCCGTTGAATATCTCCTCGGCCCGCCAGCAGGCGGCAGTGTGCTCCTTGTTGACGGACTTCAGCGGCGGGTTCTCTTCCCAGCAGCGATCGATGTTATAGCGGCAGCGCGGCGCGAAGGGACAGTAGTTTGGCTCGCGTAACAGGTCCGGCGGCAAGCCCTTGATGGGAATGAGCCGTTCCTTGCGGTGGGCGTCGATCTTGGGCAACGACTCCAGCAGGCCGACGGTGTAGGGGTGGGCCGTCTCCTTATAGAGGGCGCGCACCGGGGCCAACTCGACGATGAAGCCGGCGTACATGACGGCGATCTTATCGACCATGCCGGCGATGACGCCGAGATCGTGGGTGATCCAGATGATGGCCATGCCTAGCTGCTGCTTCAGGCGCAGCACCAGGTCGACGATCTGGGCCTGAATGGTCACGTCGAGGGCGGTCGTCGGCTCGTCGGCGATGAGGAGCGAGGGGTTGCACGACAGGGCCATGGCGATGCCGATGCGCTGGCGCTGGCCGCCGGAGAACTGGTGGGGGTAGTCCTTCAGCCGGTCGGCGGCGTTGGGCAGGCCGACCATGCTCAGCAGCTCGGCGGCGCGCTCGTTGGCCTGCTCCTGCTTCATGCCCATATGCAGTATGAGCGCCTCGGTCATCTGTATGCCGACGGTCAGCACGGGGTTGAGCGACGTCATCGGGTCCTGGAAGATCATCGCCATTTCCCGACCACGCACACGGCGCATCTCCTCGGCCGACAGCTTGAGCAGGTCGCGGCCGTTGAACATGACCGTGCCCTCTTCAACCTTGCCCGGCGGCGAGGGGATGAGGCCCATCATCGACTTCATCGACACCGACTTGCCGGAGCCGCTCTCGCCGACGATCGCCATCGACTCGCCTTCGCCAAGGTCAAAGGTCACCCCGTTGACGGCATGGACGATGCCGTCTTCGGTATAGAACCGAGTGGTGAGGTTGGTAACTTCGAGTAATTTAGCCATCGTATCCCCATATGCGCTGGAAATGTTCAGGAGCCATGTTGTGCTTCTCTGGGTGGCCGACAGACGATTGAGCGATTCGTTCAACCACTCTAGCCAGATAGATTAGAATGGGCTGAATAATAGCGCAAAACGTCTTGTTGCCAAGAAGGGTGTACACTCCTGAGGCATCGGCGCCGCATCTGGATTGGGAATCGTGACCAAAAGGCAACACTTTTATACCTTGACAGTATAGCACTCGGTTAGGAGAGTGGCAAGATAGTGACAAAAAGAGGTCTGTTGTATAAATCTTGATTTCGATGCTAGGCTCCCCTCCCTCGTTGCTGGCGAGGGAGGGGAGCGGATGGGCGACGGGCTAAAATGTGCGCGTCAGTCGTTCACCCATTGGAAGGGGAGGAAACCCAAGTTTACTGCGCGGGCGTCAGCGAGTAGGCGTAGTAGTCGCGCCCAAACGCACCCACGCGATAGTAGTAACCGTTGACCCAGCGCTGGGTGTACCACGGCGCGTCGCGCTGCAAGAGGTAGACCTGCGGCACGGTGTCATAGACGAGCTGCTGCAAGTCGAAGTACATCTGCTCGCGCGCCGCCGGGTCCGACTCCAGCACGGCCGCCGACACGATGCTGCGATACTGCTCCAGCAGGTCGTCGGGGATGCCGGCGTTCTGGGCATACGTGCCGATCAGATAGGGCTGCACCCAGTTGTGCGGGTCGTGGATGTCTTCCTGCCAGCCCTGGATGGCGATGGGCACCTGCGAGGCGCGCACCGACCGCAGCAGCGTCGGCCACGGCAGGCCAACGACCTCAACCTGATAGAGCGGGTTGATGGCCCCTAGCTCTGCCTGGAAGATCTCGGCGATGGTCTGGCGGGTGGTGTTGCCGGTGTTGAAGCCGATCTGGAAGCGGAAGCCCGTCTCCGGCAGCACACCGTTCCAGGCCTCGGCCAGGTAGTTAGCGCACACTTCGGGGTCGTACTCGTACATTGAGCCGTCTTCGTTGTAGCCCAGCATGCCCTTGATGATCGGGCCGTTGTTGCGCACGCCCTGACCCAGCAGCACTTCCTGATTGTAGACCTCGTAGTTGAAGCACGTCGCCAGCGCCTTGCGCACGTTCAGGTCGCTGAAGAAGTCCAACGGGATGCCGTTGCCGTCCAGCGTGCCGCTGCCAACATAGGGCGAACCTTCGGCGATGTTGAACGTCGGGAAGGCGTCGGTGCGGTTGACGCCTGGCCGGTTGACGTACTTCACAAACGGCCCTTCGGGGTTGTCGGGGTTCGGCTCGCACGCGAACGTCTGCGCGTCGCAGACGACGCCGACGAGCGGCTCGACCTGAATTTCATGCTCCGGGTTGACCTGGACGTACTCGGCGTCGCCGGCCTGGAACATGGCGAAGCGCGTACCCCACTCATCGACGACGCTGTAGATGACCGTCTTCAGCGCCGCCGGGCCATAGGGGCCGCCTGCCCACTTGGGCGTCTCTTCCGTCCGCCAGTAGTTCTCATAGGCGGTCAGGACGATCTCCTGGCCGGGCGTCCAGTGGTCGAGCATGTAGGGGCCGGTGCCGTTGATGATCGGCGTCAGTTCCGAGTTCTCCGTGCCGGGGGCGTACCAGTTCTGCCAGGTGGCGCAATCGCCATCCCAGGCGCCCTGCTCGATGGCCCACTCCATGTCCATCACCGAACCCCAGGTGGAGGTCAGCGTGGCCAGGAACGGCCCCCAGGCAGTGGCCAGGTTGAAGGTGACCGTGCCGGCGTCGTCATCGGCCACCACGGCGGCCTTGACCGACTCGCAGACGGCGGCCAACTGCTCGGCGTCCAACGCCTGCACGGCCGGGACGTCGCCAATGAGCGTGCCTTCCGGGTCGAGCGCCTCGGTGATGTCGCCCGTGGCGAAGCCCATGATCGGCTCGATCAGCAGCCACTGTGGGCTGTTGGGGTCGCTCTGCAAGAGGCCGCGCTGGAAGGTGTAAGCCACGTCGTGGGGTTCCAGTGTGCCGCCGGCATGGAAGGTGACGCCCTCGCGGATGTGGAAGGTGTAGGTCTTGCCGTCTTCGGAGATGCCGCCGTTCTCCAGGCTGGGCACTTCGACGGCCAGCGCGGGCACGAAATCGGTCGGGCTGACGTGGTCGTAGATGATCAGCGGCTCCATGATGTTCTGGATGATGTTGCCACCGTTGGTCTCATAGCCGAGGGATGGGTCGAGCGAGTCCGGCTCGCCGAACGAGACTTCGCGCCAGGTCGTCGGGTCGTCGGGGCCGGCGGCCATCATTGCCTCCGGCGTCGGCGTGACGACGACTTCCTCGGTCTCGGTGACGATGCGCGTCACCTCGACGGGCTGCCCCTCTTCGGTGATTGTCTCGGTGACGACGCGGGTTACTTCGACAACCTGCGTCTGCGGCTGGCAGGCGGCCAGGGTCACGAACAGGGCCAGCAGGGCCGCGGCCACAAGGCCCAATTTCTTATTCTGCAACATGTCGTCTCTCCTCTTGAAAAGGGTAAATAAGCGATCTCTTCTGCGCTCGCTGTGGTACAGTTAGGGCTGACCGATCTTTTGGAAAGGACACCACCTCCTCTGTTGAGACGGGGCCTGTGTAAGAAGCTCTGTCTCGCCGTCGCCTGTGGGCAGTCGTTGTTGTGTTTGGTGGCGACAGTATACATTAGGGGCATTATGGTGTCAATATGGTGACAAGAAAGTGACATTACGGGATCGGCCAAACCCGGGCAGCGAGGTAAGACGAATGAAGCACATTCTCATCATCCACAGCAGCGAGGGCGCCGATAGCGACACCCAGCGCTTTATGGGTCAGGACCTGCATCTGCGGCGCGTCGGTTGCGGCGGCGACGCGGAGCGGGCGCGGGCGCTCATTGTCGAGAACGACGGCCGCGTTGACGCCATCGCCCTGGAGGGGATGCCGGCGCAATTAGAGTTGGGCGACGCCCGCCGACCCCACGACGTCGGCGCAACCCTGCCCGCCGCCGCCCAACAGACGCCCGTCGTTGACGGCTCCGGCATCCGCGCCGGGCTGGAGCGCTGGGGCGTCATCCTGGCCGACCGCGCGCAACCGGGCATCTTCGCCCAGAAGCGCGTGTTGATGGTGCCGGGGCTGAACCACAACGGCCTGGCCGAGGCTCTGGGGCGGCGCGCCGTGGAACTGCGCTACGCCGATCCGTTCATCTACTTCGCCCTGCCGCCCGTGCCGCTCGTCGGCAGCCGGCAGACGTTGGGCCAGGCCGCCGGCCGCACGCTCGACCAACTGAGCGGCGCCCCCTTCCACCGCCTCCAGCCGCTGCCGGGCGAACCGGGTACGGAACGGCCGGCCGACGCCTTCCAGTGGGCCGACATCCTCGCCGGCGACATCGGCGCCATCCGCCGCTACGCGCCCGACACGCTGAAGCACAAGACGGTCGTCGTCGAGTGGGCCACCAACGAAGACCTGGCTGACCTGCGCGACCGCGGCGCAACCATCCTGGTGACAATGATGCCGGCGCTGGACGGCCGCGGCGAACTGGGTCGCTGGTCGGCGGCGACGCTCGAGGCGGTCATGGTCGCGCTGCGCGCCGACGCCAGCGCGCCACTGACCGAAGATACCTACCTCGACCTGATGGCCGATCTCGACTGGACGCCGGCCGTCCGCTACCTCCAGCCCGACGAAGTGGGCATCAACCGCTTCGCCTTCGTCATCCACCCGCTCAGCATCCGCTTCATCCACAATGACAAGCGCTTCCGCTGGACGAAGTACCTGCCCGACGAATTGGTGGAGCGAACGGCGGCCTACATCCCGCCGATGTACCTCTCGCGCATCACCGGCGGCGTCTCGCCGACGACGGGCCAGCGCATCGAGGGCCACCTCATCACCCTGGCGGCCACGCCGCGGCAGATGATGAGCCACGGCGAGCGCTTCACCTACGACCAGCTCAACAAGGCCGCCCGCATCGCCGAGCGCAAGGGCGCGCGCATCATGGGCCTGGGCGCGTTCACCAGCGTCGTCGGCGACGCGGGCATCACCGTGGCCCACGAGGCCGACATCGCCATCACCAGCGGCAACAGCCTGACCGTCGCTGCCACACTGGAGGCGGCCAAGCAGGCGGTCATTAAGATGGGCGCGACCGACCTGACTAAGGGCAAGGTGATGATCATCGGCGCGACCGGCTCCATCGGCTCGGTCTGCTCGCGGCTACTGGCGCAGGCCATCTACGATGTCGTCCTGGTGTCCATCGAGCCGGAACGGCTGATCGAACTGAAGCGCACCATCCAGCAGGAAACGCCGGGGGCGACCGTGACCATCGCCACGCGGGCCGACGAGTACCTGGCCGAGTGCGATCTGATCGTCACGGCCACGTCGGCCTTCGGGCAGCGCATCGTCGATATCACCAAGTGCAAGCCCGGCGCGGTCATCTGCGACGTGGCCCGGCCGCCGGACATCAGCCGCGAGGAGGCGGCGCTGCGGCCCGACGTGCTGGTCATCGAAAGCGGCGAGGTGCTCATCCCCGGCGAGATCGACTTCGGCTACGACATCGGCCTGCCCAAGGGCACGGCCTACGCCTGTCTGGCCGAGACGGCGCTGCTGGCGATGGAGGGGCGCTTCGAGGATTACACCCTGGGGCGCAACATCAGCATGGAGCGCGTCAAGGAAATCTACCGCCTCTTCAAGAAGCACGACTTCCGCATCGCCGGGCTGCGCTCGCACGATGAGTTCGTGACCGACGACATGGTGGCCGAGAAGCGCGCCCTGGCCGACATGCTGCGGGCCGACGCGGCGCTCTTCGCCCGCACGCAGCAAGAGGCCGCGGCGGCGCTGGCGGCCCTGCCGGCCTCGTCGAAGGGCGTTAAGGCCAAGAGCAACCGCGGCTTGCCTCTGGTGGGCGCGGCCACGGCCGCCGTGGCCGCCGGGGCGGGCGCGCTGCTCTTCTTCCGCCGCCGCAAGTAGCGCTCGCCGCCACCTTGTAGGGCGGGTTGGCAACCCGCCCTACAGATTTCACGCGAATTTGACGTTCACCCCCGCCCTGTCGTGGCAGAATAGCCTCTGAAGGGTCGTCTGCAGCTGCCGGCGACCCTGCCTGCTAGTAGGACGGCGACTGTACCCGCGACCCCACAATATGAAACCCATCGGGAGCGATCCCGACCACACCCATTGGAGGGGTACTATCACCATGACAACCATCGTCGAGCGCATGCGGGGCTTGGGCCGGCTGAAGGTCGTGCTGCCGCTGGTGTTGTTGGCCGTCTGCCTGTCGCTGCTGGGCAGTGTGGCCGCCCAGGACGACGTCGTCATCCCGACGTTTACTATCGAGAACGTCGTCGTGGATGGCAGCGTCACCATCCTGGCGCAGAACTTCCCGGCGGGGCAGGACTTTGTCGTCACGATGGGGCCGGGCGGCACGCTGGGCATCGGCGGCACGCCGGTGGCCATCACCAACTCCGGCCTTTTCGGCGCGTTCTCGGCCACCTATCCCATCCCGGCCAATCTCATCGGCGCGCGCCAGATCGCCATCCGCCTGGAAAGCCCGCAGGGCTACTTCAGCTACAACTGGTTCTGGAACAACCTGGCCGAGCCGGCGCCCACGCCCATCCCGACCATCTCCATCGAGGCCGTCGGCGTCAACGAGTGGGTGACCATCACCACCCACAACTTCCCGCCCAACCGCACCTTCGTCGTCCTGATGGGCCACATGGGCACGCTAGGCATTGACGGCATCCCCGTGGGCGCGTTCGACTCCGGGCTGGGCGGCACGACGAGCGTCACCGTCCCCGTTCCTGTGCCGCTCAAGGGCCTGGAGCGCATCGCCATCCGCACCGAGGCCGCGCCGTTCTACGCCTACAACTGGTTTGACAACCAGACGGAGCCGCTGCCGACGCCGACGTTCAGCATCTGCGGCGTTGTGCGCGACGAGGTCGTGGCCATTCTCACTGACGGCAACTTCCCGGCCAACCGTGACTTCGTTGTGATGGTCAATGGCATGGGCACGCTGGGCATGAACGGCACGGTCATCGGCGGCTTCAACTCCGGCCCGGCCGGCAGCCGCATCCTGACCATCCTCCCCATCCCGGCCGAAGTGCGCGGTCTGGACCGGATCGCCATCCGCGCCGACGAGATCGGCGGGCCGTTCTTCAGCTACAACTACTTCGACAACCAGACGGCGATCTACTGCACGCCGTAAGGTAGAGAGCGGGGGAGCAGGGGAGAGCTTCT
>JAIBAS010000006.1 GCA_019695075.1 Promineifilum sp.
CAGCGCGCCGCCCGGCGCAGCAGCGCGCCGTCGCCGCAACTGGGGTCGAGCAGGCGGTCGCTCGGCCGCCGCAGACAGAAACCCAGCAGCACGTCGGCCACGTCGGTCGGTGTGGCAAACTGGCCCCAGGTGCGTCGCTTGCTGGTCATACTTCCCTCCGCGCGGTTGGGGAACGGACTCACAGAGATTATACTATAGAGGCGATGAACACGTTATCGACCTCGCTATCGACCAACGCCTTCCTGAAGTCGCTGCCGGACACGCTGCGACCGCAGTTGCCGCCGCCGTTACAGGGCTTCCAGTGGCGCATCCCGTGGGGCGGGCTGCTGCAAATCCACTATGGCGAGGCGACGCTCCACTACGAAGTTGGCCATGTGGGCGAGCGGCCGGGCCGGTCGCGCACCGGCTGGGAACTGGGCTTCCACTGCGAGTCGCGCGACCACGCCCTGAACCGTTTCCTGCTCGACGGCTTCCGCCGCCACCTATTCGAGATCAAAGCCGAACTGGGCGACAGCATCGAGGCGGAGATGTGGGATCGGGGCTGGACAAAGATCTACGAGGTCTACGCCGACGAACCGCTCACCGAAGCCTACCGCGACGCCGTGGCCGCGCGGCTGGCGGCGATCATCGCCTGCCTGCACCCGGTGTTCGTCGACCTGCGCAGCGCGGCGGCGGCCGTCTACCGCTGAGCGGCCGGCCGCGCCGGGAAAACAAACCGCGGCGGGCGGTGGGGATCTGGCCCCACCACCCGCCGCGGTCGTTTGCGCGGCGGCTCTGTGCGCCGGGCGCTAGCGGATGATCACCGGCAGGGAGATGGTAAAGGTGTCCGGCGACGTGAAGGTGGCCGTCACCGTCCGCGGTCGGTTGATGAGCATCGACAGCGGGTTCTGCGTGCCGATGGCGTCGCCGCTCCAGCCGCCGAACGTGCCGCCGGGCAGGGGCGTGGCCGTCAGCCGTACTGTCTGGCCGCAAGTCAGCTGGTCGATGGGCGGGTTGGCCGTGACCGTGCCAATGCCGATTTTATTCACCGTCAGCAAGGGCACATCCTCGGCCAGCGGCCCCTCGGCCGTGTTCTGGAAGTAGTCGAACTCGGCCGTCAGGGCCGGGGCCGTGGGGTTGCCGGTCGCTCTCAGGTTGCCGGCGAAGACGCCCGCCCGGGTGACGGTCATGGTGTACTTGAAGTCGCCGGCCACCTGCCAGGCATCGTCCGCGCCGGTGGCGCTGTAGCTGATCGTCCACTTGTCGCCGGCGCGATTGACGCGCAGATAGTTGGCGTCGGCGGCGGCGATGGACTGGCTGAGCTTTTGCGCTAGTTTGCCCGTTGACCACGCGCCGCTATAGAGAGTGACTACTCCGTTATAGGTGAAGTCAACCCGCAAGATCGTCGCGCCGGCGGCCGTTGTGCCCTCGACGAGGATACCTTGCGTCTGGTAGCTCTGGGTCACGTCCGAATCGATCTTGACGACGATCTCCAGGTCGCGGTTGTCGGCATCCTGCATCACGCGCGGGGCGTTGTTCAGGCTCTTGTTGATATAGTGGTCGCTGCCTTCGGGAACCTGAATCTTCAGGGAGCGGCCGGTGTAGCTTACCGTGGCGTCGCCGACTTCCTCGACCGACCACCGGCTCGCCAGGACGCAGCTATTGAAGTTGTCGCTAAACGGCCCGGCGGGAACGATAAAGGTGGCGGTGATGTTTTTGTCGCCGGTCATCGTCAGGCGTAGTGGGTTGGCGGCTCCGCTGGCGTCGCCCGACCACCCGGCAAAGACGGAATCGGGCGCGGGCACGGGCGTCAGATCGACGATATCGCCGTAGTCGTACTCAGCCTTCTCCGGGCTGATCTCAACCGCGCCGCTGCCGTTGCCGGCTGTGTTGACGGTCAGGGTGAACGGCCCGGCCGTGGTGAAGGTGGCGGTGACGCTCATCGCCCCGGTGATGGTGATGGGGACGGTCGAGTTTGTGCCCGTGACGTCGCCCGACCAGCCGGAGAACTCCCAACCGGGCGCGGGCACGGCCGTCAGCGTCACTTCCTGGCCGATGAAGTAGCCATTCGGCTGGTCCGGCGATTTGGCGATCGCGCCGCTGCCGACGACAGTGGTCGTCAGCGGGTAGACATCATCCGTGAAGGTGGCCACGGCAGTCATGTCGTTGTTGACCGCCACCGTGACGGGCGAAGTGCTGCCCGTAATGCCGCCGCTCCAACCGACGAAGCGCTTCTGGTCGCCAGGCGTGGCCGTCAGCGTCACCATTGTGCCGACGGTGTAGCGGCCGCCCTCGCAGTTGGGCGCGGGATCGATCGTCACCGTGCCGCTGCCGGCCGGGTTGACCACGGTCGTCAGCGTGTAGCAGACCACCGGCGCGAAGTGGGCGACGATGCTAGTGTTGCCGGTGATGGTCACATCCAGCGGATTGGCCGAGGACGGGCTGGGAAGGTCGCCCGTCCAACCGACGAAGTAGTAGCCGGAGTCTGGCGTGGCCGTGACGGTGACAATGTCGCCGCTGGCGTAGAGCGTCTTGTTCGGCGTCCAGGACACACCGCCATTGCCGGCCGAGGTGGCCGAGAAGGTATAGGTGGCCGCCGAGAAGTTGGCGGTGATGTTGAGGTTGCTGTTGACGGTGACGGTGGCCGGGTTGATCGTGCCCGTCAGGCCGCCACTCCAGCCGGTGAAGCTATAGCCGCTGTTGGGCGTGGCCGTCACCTGTACCTGCTCGCCGGGCTGATAGGTCGCCTTGTTGGGATTCAGAGCGACGCTGCCGCCACCGGCCGGGTTGACGCTAGTGGTGATGGTGAACGACTGGGCAAACGTCGCCGTGACATTCGTGTCCTTGGTGATGGTGACGGTCGCCGGGTTGACCGAACCCGTCAGGTCGCCCGACCAGCCGGCGAAGACCCAACCGGCGACGGGCGTGGCAGTTAGCGTCACTATCTCGTCGGAATAGTAGGTGGTCTTGTTGGGTGTCTTGGTGACCGAACCCTTGTCGGCCGGCGAGACGGTCACATTGAGTGTGAACTGCTGCGGCTTGAAGACAGCGGTGATGGTATGCTGGCCGGTGATGGTGAAGTTGATCGAAGGGGTGCTGCCCAGCGATGCGCCCGCCCTTGCTTCGGCGGCGCCCGCGTTGACTGTCAGGTCCTTGTAGGCGTTATAGATGACCGGCTTGGCCCCGTCGAAGGTGGTCTGGTCCATAATGCCCCAGGTAAACTGGCGCGGCACGATTGTCTTGTCCAGCAGAGGCGAAGCGCCCGTGCGGCCGAAGCCGAGCTTGGTCATGAGGCCCTGCTGTTGACCATAGGTATCGATCTTGAGGTCATCGATGTGGCTGGCCATATAGAGCGCCCGCCCCACGGTCGGGTCGGCCACGAAGGCCCATTCCTCGTCGGGCAGATCTTGCTCCCAGGCCACGCCGGCCAGGGTTTGGACGCCGGTGCTACGCACGACAAAGTCGCTGTTGATCTGCAACGCGCCGCCGGGTGTGCCCTCATAGAGGAAGTAATAGTCATAGGGCGCATGCAGCATGGTGAAGGTGACGTAGGTCGGGTAGACCTCCCACCGACCGCGCCAGCGGTCGCGTCCGGCCGGCGGGTTCTTGGTCTCGTAGCTCTCGAAAGTGACCTTGATTGGCCCCTGTGAGATAAGCGTCGTGGTCATGACGTTGCGGCCGGGGTGGAAAAAGCCGCCGTTATTGGGGTGGACGATGTTGGGAATGCCGCGGAAGTCGCCGGCGTTCTCCGGCGCCGAATTCCAGCTAATCCAGTCATTGCCGTTGAGATCGTTGAAGCTGGAGAAGCCGCCACCCTTGGTGTGGTAGTAATAGGTGCCTACAGGCGTGTCGAGCCGATAGGCGGGCTTGGCCTCGTCCACAGTATCGGGTGTAAAGGTAATCTGATTGGGCACACTGGGCGGGGCAAAGCCCTTGCCGGTGACGTCGAAGTAGACGTGGTAGGTGCGGGTAGCCCCAGCGGGCGTATTACCCTCCATGATCAGCACGAGGGTGCCCGCGGCCTTGCCGGCGGCGTTGTAGTCGGTGGCCTTGTCGAACTGGAAGGGCACACTGTCGTCGATGACGTTGTCGTCGCCATCCACCTCAACCACACGGATGGAGTTGGGGTCGAGCGTGCCGGTCTTGCCCAGCGAGTCCCACAGCGCGGTGAAGTTGAGATCGAACTCGGCTGGTTTGTCCTTGCGCGCGTAGCCGGCGGCGGCCGCGGTAACGGGGACGCGGTAATCCCAATTATTGTCCCACCAAGCGATGTCGCTCTCCAGAACCCACTTGTCGAACGTCCAGCCGGCGATGGGCGTCGCCGTCAGGGTGACAACCTGATTCTCGCTGTAGGGCGGTGGCGGGCTGACATTGACCGTGCCCTTGCCGGCCGGGTCCACTTTGACCGTCAACCCGAATGAATCCGGCGCGGCTTCGGCCGAGCGCGTGGCCAGGAGGATGGACATGCCCAGGATGCACGCGCAAATGATCAGAAAGGTGCGCAGGGTTGCCTTTGTGTTCATAACTTTCTCCCCAACATTGACAAGCGCCGGACTCTCGCGGCCTGGCTCTCTTGACCTACACGGAAGTTACCGCAATTCGATATCTGTCTGGTTGGTCGCTCCTGACTCCAGACGCGGCTGCCCTTACAAGGCGGCCAGTTCAATCTATCGTACTATCGTAGCATAGCCCTGATCCCTTACGGCATTCCTTAACGGCTCTATTACACGTATCCTGCGCACGATTACGCGCGCCATACTGCGCATCGAAGTCCGGGTACGGCTGGCGCGGTGGCGATTGCCGGCGCATACATCCTGCGGCTAGATGTGGACATATCCGCGGGAGCGCGTCGGCCAAAACCCTCCGGGGCGAGCCGGGGAAAAGAGACGCTGCCGGCCAGGAACGCGTGTCCCCGACAACCGCGGGCCTGCGCCTACTCGGTGAAGAACTCGGCCCAGGGCGTCGCTGCGAAGTGGGCCTTGAGCGCGTCGTAGTTGTCGATCTGGGATGACAAAGAGCGGCGCGGCCGTTTCTCTGTGCCGGGGTGGACATCTTCGTGGGGCACGCCCAGGAAGGTCTGAATCTGGCGCAACCCGCCTGGCAGGTCGCGAGTCAGCTGCTCGTAGACCACCTCGCAATGGGGGTGGCCGGCGAAAAGGGCGTCGTATTCCGCCTCCCAGGCGGTTAGGCGCTCGAAGAAGCTTTGCGCCTCGGCCGGCGCGATGTGGACGGCGGCCGGCTCTTTGTCGTCGGAGTATCTGATCCACTCCTCCGTCTCGCCGGCCTGCTTCTCCGACAGCAGCGTCTTCAACTTGTTGCGCCGTTTCAGGTGCAACACGCGCAACTCCGGCTGGCTCAGCAGGTAGTCCCAAACGCCCCGCCCCCAGGCCGTGTCGCGCGGCGCGTGGTGGTAGAAGATCTTGAAGCCGACGGCGTCGATCTGGGGCGGGTACTTGCGAAAGACCATCGTCTGCAGGAAGCGCGCCGGGTCGCGCTCGAAGAGGGCCTGGCTGTTCTCGAATTCGTGATAGTGCTGCGGGTAGCGGTCGATGTTCTTGACGATCTCGCCAAAGCCCATGACGCGGCTGTGGTTGTTTAGCGAGCGCATCAGCAGGGTCGAGCCGGTGCGGGCGTAGCCGATGCAGACGAAGCGCACGTAGTCGCTATTGCCCGGCAGCAGGCCGGCATCCATCGCCCGGTGGCGCAGGCTATGGGCGGCGCGCATGACGCCGCGCGAGACCTGTTTGCGGAAGGAGGGTTGGGGCATGGCCTATCGGGCGGCGTTGGCCAACCATTTGCGTCGGAAGGCGGCCAGTTCGCCAGCAGCGTAAAAGTGGGTGGCAAAGCGGGTGCTGTACATGGCGTCGAGATAGCCGGCCGGCAGGCTCATCTCGCGGCGGAAGGCTTTGTAGAGCGCGGCGTAGGACTTGTCCTCGGCGACGTTGCTTTCGACCAACTGGAAATCGTCGAGGCCCATAAATGCCTGGAAGGCCTCCGCGGCGCACTCGTTCAGCTTCTCCAGCTTCAGCAGCAGCACGTCGGCAAAGGCGCTGTGGTAGATGGCATAGCCACGCGCGGCGTCGAACGGTTGGCCGTAGACATCCACGTCGTAGAGCGTCCGCAGCTCCATATCGAACCAGGTATCGGGCACGTCGTGGGGGTAGTGGTCGAGGAAGTGCCGGCGCAGAGCCGCCAGGCAGTCGGCCGTCGGCTCGGCGCAGCCGGCCTTTAGCTCGGCCGGCCACCAGATGTGGTTGTGGAACAGGCCGGACAGGTTGGTGGCCACCGGGTCGCGCACCATGGTGATGACCTTGACGCGCTCGCCGGCGGCGCGCATCCGCGTCAGTTCCCTGGCCAGCAGGCGGTTGCGCAGGAAGCCGTTACGCTCTTTGCGCACCAGCCGATCCCAACCGCCCACCCCCTCCATCGACAGCCGCTCGGCAAAGGCGCGCCCCTCGTCGCTGAGGAAGTGGGGCTGGAATGTCATCGTCGACTGGCGGATGCCGCGCGCCCGCAGCGATGCGGAGATGGTCGTCGAGCCGACCTTGCCCATCGTATGCACGAGCAGTATCCCCAAGCCGAGCCGCCGGCGGCGACGGAGATGCCGCGCGGCCCGCGCTTGCAGGAAGCGATCTTCGCCAAAGACGGAAGTCGCCATCTGCTTGCCGAAGCGGCCGATCCGCCGGCGCAGGCCGCCTTTCTTGCGTTGGCCCTGTCGTGGAACAGTGGGCATGGTCGTCGCCATAGTCGTTGGTTCCTTGTCAGACAATGCGCGGCTGGGGAATCGGGATGATGAACTTGCCGCCCGCCTCGCGATAGGCCGACTGCTGGCGCATGATCTCCTCGGCGAAGTTCCAGGCCAGGATCAGCACGTAGTCGGGCTGATCTTCGACCAGCTTCTCGACCGGGTAGATGGGCAGGTGGTTGCCGCCCATGTAACGGCCGTGCTTGTACTTATTGAGATCGACTACGTAATCCACCAGCGAGTCATCGATCTGGCAATAGGCCAGCATCGTCGTCGCCTTGGCTGCCGCGCCATAGGCGGCGATGCGGCAACCCTGGGCTTTCAGGTCGCGCAGGATGGCCAGCAAGCCGTCCTTGACGCCCTCTACTCGCTCAGCGAAATCACGGTAGTAGTCGATACTGTCTACCTTGCGCTCGCGCTCGGTGGCCAACAGCTCGGTCACGACCGGGCCGACGTTCTCGCGCGGTTCGACGAAGAGGCGCAGCGACCCGCCGTGGATTTTGGTGCGCTTCACGTCGTTGAGGTAGAGACCATGCTGCCGGAAGAGCTTGTCCAGCGCGGTGATGGAGAAGTAGCACAGGTGCTGGTGGTAAATGGTGTCGAACTCGACGTGATCGACCAGATCGACGACGTAGGGGCACTCGATGACGGCCACGCCCTCCGGCTTCAGCACGGTCTTGATGCCGGCGACGAAGCCGTTGAGGTCGGGCACGTGGGCCAGGACGTTGTTGGCCAGGAAGACGTCGGCCGATTTGCCCTCGGCCACGAGTTGCCGGGCCAGGTCGTGGGTGAAGAAGGTGATCATCGTCGGGATGCCCGCTTCCTGCGCGGCCGTGGCCGGGGCCACCGACGGGTCGATGCCCAGCACGGGGATGCCGCGCGCGGCGAAGTTCTTCAGCAGGTAGCCGTCGTTGCTGGCGGCTTCCATGACCAGGCTGTCCGGGCCGAGCGGACGGGTCTCCATCAGGTATTCGGCGCTCTCGCGGAAGTGCTTCAACAGCGACGGCGAGACCGACGAGAAGTAGGGATACTCGGCGTAGAAGAGGATCTCCGGGTTGACCGTCTCGCGAATCTGGGCCAGCGACGAGTCGGGGCAGAAGACGAGGGTCAGCGGGGCCTTGAGGTCCGGTTCGTCGAGTTGGTCGGCGCGCAGCAGGCGGTCGGCCAGGGGCGTTTCGCCGAAGGCGATGATCGTCTCCAGGTTGGGCGAGCCGGAAATGCGGTCGGTGGTTTCGTTCTTGTAGATCGACATGGGTTCCTTTCGGCACGGGCGGGTCGATGGGACCCGCCCGTTCACCGCCACTGGGTTAGGCCGGGATGGACTCGCGCCAGCGCAGATTTTCGCTCAGGCGGCCGCTGGCCATCAGCATCTTGATGTGGTCGATGCGACGGTAGCGCGGCCCCTCGAATTCCTCCAGCTTCAGGCCGACGCGCTGGTAGGCCTCGTAGAGGTCTTTGGCCCCGGCGCGGGCCGTCCACTTGGGCTTGTACTCCGGCAGCACGCGGGCGATCTTGCTGCTATCGACGCGGTAGTTGCGCTTGTCGGGGCTGGCCCCGGCGGCGAACTCGACGCGGCTGCCCGGAACCGTCTCGGCGACGATCTCGGCCAACTCGCGGATGCGGTAGTTCTCCTCCGGCCGGCCGACGTTGAAGGCCTCGTTGTGGATCAGTTCGCGCGGCGCGTGTAGCGCGGCCACAAAGGCCAGGGCCATGTCCTCGATGTGGACGACCGGTCGCCACGGCGTGCCGTCGCTCTTCAGGTAGACCAGGCCGGTGGTGTAGGCCCAGGCGGTCAGGTTGTTGAGCACCAGGTCGAAGCGCAGCCGCGGCGAGACGCCATAGGCGGTGGAGCTGCGCAGGAAGGTGGGGCTGAATTTGTCGTCGGCCAGCTTGGCCACGTCCTGCTCGACCATCACCTTCGACTTGCCGTAGGGCGTCACCGGGTTGAAGGCCGACTCTTCCGTGAGCCAGTCGTCGACGCCCGCGCCGTAGTTGCTGCACGACGATGAGAAGATATACCGCTCCGTGCCCAATTCCTTGGCCATCTGCGCCATGCGCACGGAGGCGCGATGGTTGATCTCATAGGTCAATTCCGGGTTCAGGTCGCCCAGCGGATCGTTGGACAGGCCGGCCAGATGCAGGATCGCATTGAAGCCCTCCAGGTCGGCATAGGTCACGTCGCGCACGTCCCGCTGGATGGCCGGGATGTCCGCGGCGGCGTCTTCCTCGCCGAAGGTGGCCGCCTGATAGAGGTTGCTGTCGAGGCCGACCACGTCGTGGCCGGCTTTCAGAAGCATGGGCACGAGCACCGTACCCACGTAGCCGTTATGACCAGTTACTAGAACGCGCATGTGATTCCTCCTGCTACCAAATCTTCCACGGCGCTTCGCCGCTGTCCCATAGCTTCTCCAGCACGTACTTGTCGCGCCGAGTGTCCATGCACTGCCAGAAGCCGTCGTGTTTGTAAGCCATCAGTTCGCCGTCGGCGGCCAGGCGCTCCAACGGCTCTTTTTCGAATTGGGTATCGTCGCCGTCGATGTAGTCGAACACCTGCGGCTCGGCGACAAAGAAGGCGCCGTTGATCCAGCCTTCGGCCGTCTGGGGCTTCTCGGTGAATTCGCGGATGCGGTCGCCGTCGAACTCCATGTGACCATAGCGGGCCGGCGGGCGCACGGCGGTCATGGTGATCAGCCGGCCGTGGGCGCGGTGGAAGGCCAGCAGCCGGCTCAGGTCAACGGTGGAAACGCCGTCGCCCCAGGTCAGCATGAAGGTCTTGTCGCCCATGTAGGGCTGGAGGCGCTTGATACGGCCGCCGGTCATGGTGTTCAGGCCGGTATCGATCAGCTGGATCGTCCAGTCCTGAATGCCGTCAGTGTCGTGCAGGTCAACGCGCCCGGCCTTCAGGTTGATGGTCAGATTGCTGTTGAGCGAGCAATAATCGACCATGTAGCGCTTGATGACTTCGCCCTTATAGCCCAAAGCGATGACGAAGTCGCGATAGCCGAAGCACGAATAATGCATCATGATGTGCCAGAGGATGGGGCGTCCGCCGATCTCGACCATGGGCTTGGGCTTGATCTCGGTCTCTTCGGCCAGGCGCGTCCCATGCCCTCCGGCCAGAATGCCTACTTTCATGCGTTGTATACTCCTTGTCCGACTCGTGTTGGTGTCGGGCGATTGACCGGGCGGGGATCGTCGTCGGGCGGCGATCCCCGCTGATATGGGCCTATTCTTACCTAGCGAATGATCATCGGCAACACCACGGCGTGCCCTTCGACCGTGACCATCACCGTCTGGCTGCCCTGGCCCTCACCGTCGGAGGCGATGAAGGTGATAGCATACTCGCCGGTCTGCGAAATGTTGGGCCGCCACGTGAACGTCCCCGTGCCGTTGCCCTTGTCCACGAACGTCGCCCCAGGGGGCAGGTCAGTGGCCGAGAGGGTCACCGGCTGTCCGGTGGGGTCGCTGGCATGCACGTCGAAGGTCAGCACCTCGGTAATCTGCACGGTCTGGTCGCCAATCGCGTCGATGGTCGGCGGCGGGTTGTTGGAGAACGTCGCCCGGATGATCGTGTTTTTCTCAATGGTGATCGTCGCCGGGTTCTCCGCGCCGGTCAGGTCGCCGGACCAGCCGGTGAAGAAGTAGTTCTGCCCCGGCACGGCCGTCAGGGTTACCTGGTCGCCGCAGTAGTACTCGGCCAGATTCGGGGCGACGACGACATCGCCCGGGCCGGTTTTGTTGATCGTCAGCGTGTGGCGGTTCTGGGTGAACACGGCGGTGACATTCATGTTCCGCGTCACCGTCAGCAGCTCCACCTGGTTATTGCCGCTCAGATCGCCTTCCCAGTGGTCGAACGTCCAGCAGGAATTGGCCTGGGCCACCAGGGCTACCTGGTCGTTATAGACGTAGGTCGCCTGGTTGGGGTTGAGCGATACGGCGCCGCCCACGCCTTCCTTGCCGATGCTTGTCACCTTGACATTGATCTTATATTGATCCTGGGTAAAGGTGGCGTTGACGACTGTATCGTTGGTGATGGTCAGCTGCGTCTCCAGGTCGGTGGAGGTCACGGCCCCGCTCCAGCCGGTGAAAGTCCAGCCGACGTTGGGTGTCGCCCGCAGGGTAACCACGTCGCCGTAGACGTAGGCGCTCTTCTGCGGCGTGACGGTGGCCGTGCCGCCCGTGCCGTTGCCGTTGTGGATGGTGTTCAGCGTCAGGGAATATGTGTTCTGCTCGAAGTGGGCGGTGACTGTCTGCGTGCTGAACATTGTCAGCGAGACGGTGGGCGAGGTGCTGGTGACTGCGCCCGTCCAGCCGGTGAAAGTCCAGCCCGGTTGGGGCACGGCCGTCAGCTCGACGACATCACCATAGACGTAGGTGGGCTTGTCGGGGCTTTTTGCCACCGCGTTGGCGTCGCCGCCGATGCCGTCGTTGGCGATGTTGACGTTGAGCAGGTACTGATCCTGAGTGAAGGTGGCCACAACGTTCTTCGGCCCGTCAATAGTGACAGACGTGTTGGGCGCGGACGCATTGATGTCGCCGCTCCAGCCGGCGAACGACCAGCCGGGGACGGTCGTCGCCGCCAGGGCAACGCTCTCGCCGCAGGCATAGGTGGTTTTGTCCGGGTCCTTGGTCACCGTGCCGGTGCCGACCACAGTGACATTGACGGCTATCGGATTGGCGTCTTCGGGTATGATCGGCAGGTCTGAGTTGAAGAAGTAGTCGACCACGGCGGTATGACCGGGGGCCGTGCCGCCCGTGGCCGCCGCGCCGGCAAAGACACCGACCTGGATGGGGGTCATGGCCATTGTATAGGCCGCCTGCCCCTTCCATATGCCGTCCTGGTAGTAGTAGCGTGTGAAGCTGTCGCCAATGCGCCGGACGCGCAACAGGGTCGGCAGGGGTGTGCCGTCGGCAAAGGTGGTCGTGGCGCTCTTGACGGCCGTGCCGTTGCTGACGAAGCGGCTGAACATGATGTAGCCGGAGGCCGTGCGCTCAAAGGCGACGCGAATATAGGTATCGGCGTCTTCTTCGATGAGGATGCCCTGCATCTGGCCCAAAGCCGTTGGCAGCGACTCGAACTTGACCTCGACAGTGAAGTCATTGTTGTTGGCCGCCTGGACAATACGTGGCGGGCCGCCGGTCGTCCAATCGTGAGCGCCGCCGGCCGGAAAGCTCATGGTCAGCGTCTCGCCCGACATCATCAGGGTCGTGTTGCCCTGCGGGTCGATCTCCGTCCACATCGAGTTCAGCTGGCAGGCATTGAAGTCGTCGGAGAGGATGTCGCCGAACTCGGTGGTCACAAAGGTATCGTCGTTGGTAGAGCCGACATTGCCCTGCTCGTCGGCGCCACGAATGCGGAAGTGATAGCGGGTGCTGGGCTGTAGGCCGCGGATCTCGACGGCGTGGGTAGTTTTCAGCGTCAGGTCTTCGACGGCTCCCAGCTCGTAGTTGGTGGTCTTGCCATATTCGACGCGACTGGTAGCCGGTTCGTTGGTCGTCCAGTTGATGTTCGCGCCGTTGGGCAATGTCGTGACGACGACGTTGCTGATGACCGGGGCGGTCGTGTCGGGCGCGGCCGTCGTGAACTTGTAGCTCACCGGGTTCATGCAGTTGCCCGGCAGGTCACAAGCCTCGATGCGGACGTTGTACTCGGTCGAGAAGTCCAGGTTGCCGGGCGGGTCGTAGACCAGGCGGTAGTCGCCCATCACACCCTGAATGTCAGTACGGTCGGTGCGGTCTTCGCCATTGATGAAGACCTTAACCCTTGTCCAATCGACGCCGAACTGGGTATCGCCCAGCCGGGCGACGATGGCCGACTTGATATCGACGTTGGTGGCGTTGGGCGCGGGCAGCTGGCCGCTGACGATGGGCGCTGTGGTGTCGGCCGTCGTGGCGGTGGTGCGTCGCAGGATGAACATGGGGCCAGGGTATTCGACGAAGTGCCCCGATCCGTTGACATACAGGAAGGTGATCCGGTTCAGACCGGGCACAAGGAAGTTCTTGTTGAATGGCTTGATACCCAAGTCCCAGTCCGGCGCGCCAACGGTGGCGGCAGGGCTGCCATTGATCGAGAAGTTCGGATTGCGCCAGTACGCGCCGACCAGGGTGGCGGTGGTGAAGTAGGAGGCCACGGTATCGGGCAGCGAGAAGTCATAGCTGACCGCGTCGGGGCGCTTGCCATCCATGTGCAGACCGTAGTCGGTGAAGGTGTGGATGGTGAAGGCGGTCACGGGCACATTGCGCATCAGCTTGAAATCGGCCGAGATGCCGCCCGCGCCCTCGCGCACGTTACCGGCGGCGTCGACGACGCGCAGCTTGAACTTGATCACCGGCTGGTTGGTGATGTGGCCGATGTTCCAGGTCACGGTGGCGACGCCATTCTTCGGCTTGGCCGTGCCGATGTGGTTGATCGTGCCGCCGGTCTGCTTCTCCTCCTTGCCGCCGGGCCACCAGTTATTGCGGCCCAGGTTGTGCCAGTCGCGGAAAACGCCGTCGTTGTCTTCGTCGTAGCCCTCATACCAGGCGTGGAACTCGACGTAGAGCGTGTCGGCGGAAACGTCGGCGGTCAGCGTCAGCTTGTCATTATTGACGGTCAACGTGCCGCCCGCGTCGGGGGACACCGCGCCGTTGTCGTCGGCGATGCCGGTGATCTGTCCGGTGGGTGGTTCCACGTCGCTGCCCGGGCCGGGCAACAGGGGGTTCTCGGCGTTGTGGTAGATGCGAATGCTGATGTCGTGAATGTGGGTCGGCCGTGCGGCCCAGAAGGTGATCGTGTTTGTGCCGGTCTGTAGATCGGCCTTATTGACCTCCGGGATCCACGGTGAACGGCTCCAGTCGTTGCCAACGGGGGAGGTATAGACCGTTGAGCCGTTGTTCAGCCGGAATTGGAGGCTACCCGGCGCGTAGGCGCGCCACAGGTCCAGGTAAAGCTCGACCTTGAGCGCGTTGCTGAAGTCATCGGGCAGCTGGAATGCCAGCGTCTTGGGGCACTTGTCAAGTGTCCAGGGTTCGACGTACCATGTGCCAGCGGGGTTTGTCGGCGTGCCGTCCTCGTTGCAGCCGCCGGTGAACTGGCTATGGTTAACCCAATACTCCTTGTAGGTGACCTGGCTGCTGGCATTGAAGATGCCGGCCTTGGCTGGCGCGGGCAGGATCATCAGGAATCCGCCCACAATCCCCAGCGCCAGAATGAGAACGAGATGGTGTGTTTTGCTCCTAAACATTGTACCCTCATGCAGGTGATCTGTGATACGTTCTGAGACAGCTTGTTGCTCACAAGCCACAAGCCAGGCTTATGGCAGTGCAGCCTTATGCGACTGAGAGCAGGCGCTTTTCGCGCATCCAATCCATTGTGACCTTGTCACTGCGGTGTGCGCCGCAGGGCGGGCGAAATCCAGTACGAGCCGGCTGAGGTGCGCTGCTACCGTTAAGGGGGCGTCTCCGAAAGCGCTTCGGTGGACGAGTATGGCTCCGATACAACATTTGTCGCGTCAGCCGGTCTATTGATAACAATTGGCGGCCATTGTCAGGTAGACAAGGCCTCGTCGGGCAAACTGGCCCGGCTCTATCTACGATAAAGGATAGTCATGCCGGCTTACGACGGCTCTTAAGTGAAGGCGGCCGCCCCCAGGCTGATAGGGGGCGGCCGCCGCGTGGCGGACTAGCGGATGGCCATTGGCAGGAAGATGTCGAAGCTGGTCGGCTGGATGAAGGTCGCCGTGACGTTGTGTCGCCGGTTGACCACCAGCGTCTGGATAGGGTTGACGCCGTTCAGGTCAACGCTCCAGTTCTGGAAGCGCCAACCCGTGGCCGCCGCGGCCCGCAGCTGTACGCGCTGGCCGCAGGTATACGTTGGGCCGGCGGGGGTGGCGGTGACCGTGCCTTGGCCCACCTTGGTCACGGTGATGGCGGGCGCGTTGGCGTCCTCCGGCGTGATGGGCGCGGTCTCGTTAAAGAAGAAGTCGAACAGCGCTGTATGGCCGGGCTGGGGTGTGTTGCGCGGGGCGGTGCTGGCCACGAAGACGCCAACGGACTGGACGGGCAGACCGTAGTTGAACCCGCCCACGCCCGTCCACGGGCCGGTACGAATGGAACTATAGTAGAACTTCCACGCATCGCCGGTGCGGCGGATGAGCATGTATATCTCATCCTGCGGATCGACAACAGGCACTTGTATGCGCACGCGCCCCTGGCCGTTGTTCACTGTGCCGACGAAGAACTGCACGCCCGGCGTCTCCTGTGTGCCGTCATAGAGAAAGTCGGCGCGGATGAAGTTCGTGGGCGATGCTTCGATTAGCACACCCTGCGTCTGGTAGGTTTCGGTCACGGGTGAGTCGATCTTCACAACCAGGGCGAAGTTGGTGTTGGCGATGGACTGCATCATCCGCGCGCTGTTGTTGCCGGTCTTCCAGATCTCGTAGTTGACCTCCGGCGGCACGGTGATCTTGAGTTGGGAGCCGGTCAACTCGTACTCGGCCTGGCCCAACGGATCGACCCACGTCCACAGGTCGCTGTTCAGCGCGCCGCAGCCGTCGAAGTCATCGGAGACAACGCCCTGCGCGTCGGTGAAGTTGGCGAAGATGGATTTGTCGCTATTGACGGTCAGGACGTAGGGGTTCTTATTGCTGACGAGATCGCCCGTCCAGCCGGCGAAGGCGTAGCCGGTGTCGGCCGTCGCCGTCAGGGTGATCTGTGTGCCGGCGGTGAATTGTGTGCCCTCCGGGTCGACGGCAACCGTGCCATGCGGCAGGCTATCCTCGCCGGGCGCAACGGCAACGGCAACGTTGTAAATCGGGGCTACCTCGAACACGGCCGAGACGACCTTGTTGCCGTCCATCGTCAGCACGAGGGGGTTTGTTATCCCGGTGGCGTCGTTGCCCCAGGCGGAGAAGATGTAGCCCAGAGCCGGCTGGGCTGTCAGGGTCACCTGCTCGCCGGGCGCGTAGAGGGTGCGCACGGGGTTCACCTCGATTGTGCCATTGGTCGGCGGCACGATGGTCAGGCTATAGACACCCGCGGCGGCAAAGGTGGCCGTGATGGCCATGTTGCCGTTCACGGTGATGGTCTTGGGATTCTCGTTGCCGGTCACGTCGCCGCTCCAGCCGACAAACTCGGCCCCCGCCCCAGGGAAGGCAGTCAGCGTCAGCTGCTCGCCGGAGCCGTAAGTGGGTTTGTCGGGTGTCTTGACGACGACACCGCTGCCGACAGTGGTCACGGTGACGGTGTAGTTGGCGTCGGCGACGAAGGTGGCCGTGACGGTCGAGTTTTTGGTCATGACCAGCGTGGCCGGGTTGGCGCTGCCGCTCAGGTCGCCGCCCCAGGCAACGAACCGGAAGCCGGAATTGGGCGTGGCTGTCAGGGTGACCTGCTCGCCGGCGTAATAGGCCGGTTTGGCCGGCACGGCGGCGATAGTGCCGTTGGCGTTGGGCGAGAGGGTCAGGGTAAAGACGTTCTCGGCGAAGGTCGCCGTGACGGTCTTGTCGCCATCCATGACCAAGGATTGCTGGAGGAGTGTGCCTGTCAGCGCCCCACCCCAGCCGATAAAGCTGGCCCCGGCCCCAGGAACGGCCGTCAGGGTGACGGTCTCGCCGTGGAAATAGGTCGCCTTGTCGGGGTTCTTGGTCACGCCGCCGGGGCCGTTGACGGTAATGGTCAACGTGCGCGCCGGGGCGGCGGCGAAGTTGCCGGCGATGGTCATGTTGCCGTTGACGACAACCGTCAGCGGGTTGGTTGTGCCGGTGGCGTCACCGCTCCAGCCGGTGAAGAGGTTGCCCACGGCCGGGGTAGCGGTCAATGTCACCGACTCGCCGGCGCTATAGGCGGGCTTGTCGGGCGACTTGGCCACCGCGCCCGCGCCGTTGGCGCTGACGGTCAGGGTGTACTGCACGTCGGTGACGAAGTGGGCCGTGACGTTCTTGGTGGCATTCATGACCAGCGCGCCGGGGTTGGCCGTGCCGGTCAGGTCGCCGCTCCAGTGGTCGAACTTGAAGCCGGTGTTGGGCACGGGCGTCAGTGTGACCGGCTCGTCGCAGGCGTAGTTTTCCTTGACCGGGTTGCGGGCCACAGAGCCGGCCCCAACAGGGTCGATGGCGACGGTGAGCTTGCGGTCGTTGTCTTCCGGGACGATGGGGCTTTTGCTATTGAAGAAGTAGTCGATCAGGCCAACGGTGGCCGGGTCCTTGCTGGAGTTGGCGATGTACGGCCCGTAGGCGCTGACCACCATGTCGTGTTGGAAGCCGGCGGCGAAGGCCCAGGTCGTGCCGTTGGTGGAGTAGTACAGGTTCCAGACGCTGCCGATGCGCTTGACGCGCAGATACATGGGGGGCGTGATCGTAAGCGTCAGGTCATTGATCCGCGTTGTGGGCGCGCCGGCCGTGAAGGTGAAAGCCTGCAAGCGATAGCTGTCGCCGTCGTGGAGGAAGTTGTAGCGCAGGAAGTTCTGCGCGTCGGCCTCGATGAGGATGCCCTGGGCCTGGTTTTTCTGGCCGAAGACCGATTCGAACTTGACGTCCAACTCGAAGTCTTCGTTCTTGGCGAACTGCATGACGCGCGGCGCGTTGGAGCCGCCGGTCCAGATGTCGTGCCCCGTCCCGGCCGGAATGCTGATCTGCACCTGCGAACCGGTCATAGATAGCTCGGCGTCGCCCAGAGGATTCACGAAGGCCCACAACTGCGGGTTCAGCTGACAGCCGCTGAAGTCGTCGGAGATGGGCGTTTGGACGTTGGGATTGATCAGCAGCGCGGCCGCCGTCGTGTCGCCGAATATCTCCAGTGCCGCGGGGTTGGCGTTACCGCTGAGATCGCCCAGCCAGCCCTGGAAGGTGGAGCCGGCGGCCGGTGTCACGGTCAGGCTGACGTCTTCGCCAAAGCGATAGCTCTGCTTCTGGGGCGACACGTCGATTGTGCCCGTGCCGGTGCCGGTCGCGTTGACGGTCAGCGTCGGCTTGGGCTGCACGCTGGCGAGGTTGACGGTCACGTTGCCGAAGCGGGCGTCCACGTGGTGGGCCACCAGGAGGATGGCGCCGCTCTTCGGCTCGCCGTTGTTGCCCTGTTGCTCAAAATCCCAGGTGGCCGGCTCGGCCTGGCTGGCCTCCCAGACCTTGAAGCGGTAGGTGGCTGGCTTGGCGGAGTTGGCGCTCGAGGTGATACTGACTTTGAAGATGTAGGGGGTGTTCAGGCTGAGAGTGCGAGCGCTTTCACCCAGAAGGTTGCCGCGATGGCCCACCAGTTGCAGGCCCTCGCTGGGCGTCGCGCCGCCCTTCCAGCGGTACCAGGCGAGCGCGCCGAGACGCCGCCAGCCGGTGCGCGGTTGGGTGTCGTTCTCGGCCCAGTAGTGGCCCTGCCAGCGTACCATGACGCCGACGCCCGGCCCGTTGCTGGGGCCGGTGTAGCCGCTGGGGTCAACGGCCAGGATGGTGATGGGCACGGTGACAGTGTAGTCACGCCAGGACAGGTCGCCGATGGCCAACAGGCGGTCGAAGTCCAGAACCGTCGGCCGGGCCGCGCCGTTGTCGATGGTCCACTGTCCGTCCACCACCTGGGCGACGTCGGTCACTTTGGTCGCCGCGCCCCAGTTGACGGTGATGTTCTGGGGTGGCGTCCAGGTCGGGCCGGCGCTGTAGTTGACGGTGACGACGGCCTGGCTGGACGTCAGGGCGCTGTCGAGAGCGGTAATGACCACCTGGTTACTGCCCATCAGGAGGTCGGTGTAGTCCAGCTCGATGTTGAAGTCGCCGGCCTGGGCCAGGCGTAGGTTGTCTGGCCCGCGAGAGAGGTTCTGCGGCGGGCCGCCGTTGAGGGTGTAGGTCAGGCTGGTGATGGGCACGGCGCTGCTGACGTTGCCAAGGATGTTGACCCACTTCTGGGGATCGCCGCGCAGGCCGGCCGCCTGTGTCGCGCCATACCAGACGTTGATCACGGGCGCGTTGGGTGAATCTTGAAAGTCGAGGCCGAGATGGCCGGCCGCGCCGGATGGCGTCGTGACGAGGCCATCTGGTTGCCTGGGCGCGCCGCCTTCCAGGGGCGGCATGGCGCTCTCGTCGTCGCTGGGGGCCGTGACCGGAGTGACCGCGTTGGCAGCATCGGCCCAGGCCCCGACGCCGCTGGTCGTTAGAACGACCACCAGCAGCAGAGCCAGAAGCCAAAGCCCTCTTGCCTGTCTGTTCATGAAGTACTCTCCGTTGTGGCTAACATCGCCAAGAATGAAGAATGGGAGTGCCCTCCACGGCGCACTCCTGGCACTCGACGAGGCCATGATGGGGCGGCCGGCAGCCGGCTGCCCCATCATGGACAATCGTCTATCTCAAGATAACTGGCACAACCAGCTTGTAGCCTTCGCTGCTGGCCACGAACTCGGCCGTCAGGTTGATATCTCCGGCCACAGTCACCGTGCGCACGGGGTTGGAGCCGGTGGCGTCGCCTGTCCAGCCGCGGAAGATCCAGCCGGCGGCCGGCACCGCCCGCAGCGTAACCTGCTGGCCACAGTAGTAGCCTTGGTTCGGGTTGCGCGTCACCGCGCCCGAGCCGGTGATGTCAACGTTGATCGTGTAACGGCTGTCCTCAGCGGTGATGGGTGAGGCAGTGTTAAAGAAGTAGTCAACCACGGCCGTATGGGTGGGCAGATTGCCCTTGAAGCGGGTATTGCCGGCGTAGACGCCGACCTGATTCACCTCTACGGCGAACTCAAAATCGACGCTCTTGACCCATTCGCCCGCCTGACCCATCTTGTACCATTGTTCCCACTTCGCGCCGGTGCGAACGATACGCATGTACATCGGCACGGAGGCACTGCTATCGGCGATGGGAACCACAGTCGTCTTGCGCGGCTTGGCCTGGTCGCCGTCAATGGTGACGGCGTAGACGTTGATTTCGTTAGCCTGGCGCGCATGGAACTCAAACCGCAGGAAGGTATCTTCGTCCTGCTGGATGAGGATGCCCTGCATGGCCAGGAAGCCCTCGATGGCGGAGTCGAACTTAGCCTCGACGGTGAAGTCGGTGTCGTTCGATGGTTGCATCAGGCGCGGGGCGTCGATACCGGTTGTCCAGACGTTGTGCGCCGGGGCCGTGGCGTCACCGCCGGGCACCGTGATGGCGATCTGGTCGCCGCGCAGCGACAATTGGACGTTATCCTCGTCCAGCGGGTTGACCCACGTCCAGCGGCTGTCCACCTCGCAGGCGGCGAAGTCGTCGGAGAAGATGCCCGACGAGGCGCTGGTGGAGAAGGACAGGTCGTCTGACTCGACGAGGTGACCGAAGCCGTCAACCGACGTTAGCTTGTAGTGGTAGAACGTCTCCGGCGACAGGCCGGTCAGGATCACTTCGTGTGCGGTTACCAGGGCATCCTTGGTCACTGTGCCGCCGAGGTAATCGACATCCTCGCCATAGTCAACCTGGCTGGTGCCGGGCACGTCCGTCGTCCAGGTGACGCGGGCGGTTGTGCCGCCGGGCAGGACTTCCACATCAGGGTTGCTGATCTCGATGGGCGTTGTGTCGATGCCGAAGACGGCCTCGACTGTGAGGTTACCCTCCATGACGACGACGGCCGGGGCGACATCGTTGCTGATGTCGCCGGTCCAGATGACGAACTCCATGCCGGAGTCGGGCACGGGCGTCAGGGTGACGATGTCGCCGTAGAGGTAGTACTCCTTGACCGGGGTCACATTGACGTGGCCGGCGCCCTGGGCGGTGGCCGTGACGGTATAGTGTTGCTGGGTGAACTCGGCGGTGATGCTCTTGTCGCTAACCATCTCCACCGTGGTCGTCAGTTCCGTGCCGGTCAGGTCGCCGCCCCAGCCGTCGAAGACCCAGCCGTTGGCGGGCGCGGCCTGCAAGGTCACCACCTGGCCGTGGCCGTAGGTCGGTTGGTCGGGGTCTTTGGTCACAACGCCGCCAACCTGGCCGACCTCGCTGTTGCTGACGATGTCCACGGTCAGGTCATACTGGTTCTGCACGAGCCTGGCGATGGCCACTACGTTCTGCGACATGGACAGGTGTAGCACCGGGTCAGTTCCACTGACGCCTTCGCCTTCCCAGCCGGTGAACGTCCAGCCGAGTTCGGGTGTCACGGTGATCGTCACTGCCTCGCCGTAGAGGTAGGTCGGCTGGACAGGCTCGACAGTAATCGTGCCGCCCAGGCCGACGCCTTCGGTGATGATCAGGGTGTCGAGCGTGTATTCGTCCTGGTCAAAGGTAGCCGTGATGTTCATGTTGCCGGTCACCGACACGACAGCCACGGGGTCTGTGCCGGTGTAGCCGCCCGACCAGCCGACGAAGCTCCAGCCGGGCGTCGGCGTGGCCGTCAGGGTGACGTTCGTTCCATAGACATAGCCGGCCGCGTCGGGGCTTTTTGTCACCGTGCCGCCGACGCCGTCGCCGTTGCTGGTCACGTTGACGTTGACCGTGTAGAGTGTGCTGTTGGTGAAGGTCGCGGTGACGTTTTCAGACTTGGTCAGGTTGATGGTCTTGACCAACTCGCCGCCGCTGAGCGCGCCGCTCCAGCCCTGGAAGGTCCAGTCGGGCGCGGGCGCGGCCGTCAGCGTGACCGTCTCATTGCAGCCATAGGATGCCTTGTCGGGGTCGCGCGTCACCGTGCCCTGGCCAACCTTGGTTACGTTCAGTTCGATGGGCGGGTCTTCCACCGCGATCGGGTCGCTCTGGCTGATGAAGTAGTCGATGACGTTGACGTGGGCCGGGTCGGTGCCGGTGTTGCCGACGTAGGGGCCGATCTGGCTCATAACCATCGCGCGCACGTAGTCGGTGGCCAGCGTCCAGTTCGTGCCGTCGGTCGAGTACTGGATGTTCCAGATGTCGCCGGTGCGGTTGACGCGCAGGTAGCTGGGGGCAGTGATGCCAACGGGCGTCGTGAAAACCACCGTGCTATTGCCCGACACCGTGTTAGCAACAACCAGGCTAATGACGTTGGAGTTCTCGCTCTGGAAGCCGATGCGCAGATAGTTGGCCGCGTCCTGCTGGACAAGCAGACCAATCGACTTTGTCTTCTGTGCCAGCGGCTTTTCGAACTTCACTTTGACATCGAAATCCTGATTGGCAACATATTGCATCAGGCGGGGCGCATCGAGGTTGGAGCGCCACAGGTCGTGGCCCGTGCCGGCCGGCACGGCGATCTGCGCACCCGTGCCTGTCAGCACCATCGGCGCGTCGCCCAGCGGATTGAGGTAGGACCACACCGATGAATCCAGTTCGCAAGCGCTGAAGTCATCGGAGATGAGCGCTCCTGGCGTGCGCTTGGTCTTGAAGGTCAGGATGGTCGTCGTGCCGGCATTATTGTTGTAGTCGACCGAGGTCAGACGGTAGTAGTAGGTCGACTCCGTTTGCAGTCCGGGCAGCACCAGCGAGTGCTTGAGCACCAGGTTATCATCGCTGACCAGGGGCTTCTCAAGCGCCTGGGTCAGGCCATACTCCACCTTGCTGGAGGCGGCCTCGTTTGTTGTCCAGGTGACGGTTGCCTGGGAGTCGGTCGTGACGACGTTGATGTTGGTGATCTGCGGCGGCGTCAGGTCGGGTGGCTCGGTGGTGAAGCTGAAGACGTCGGCCGTCGTCATGCAGTTGCCCAGCAGGTCGCATCCGTAGAAGGTCACCGGGATTTGCGTATTGGCCGGCAAGGGCTGCGTCGGCACATAGGATACGCTCAGGTTGTTGGCCGTGCCGCTGAAAACGGGCGTCACCTTGTTGCCGTTGACGCTCATGATGATGCTGTCGCGGTTTACACCGGTGCCGAGATCGCGAAACTGGATGGTGATGTTGGTGAACACATCCACGTCAACGCTATTGGGAGCTGGCAGGCGACTGGCGACGTAGGGCGGCGCTATATCGGGCGCGTCAGTACTGTTGCCCTTGAGGACAATCATCGGGCCAGGCTCTTCGACGAACTGGCCGATGCCGGTAGTGTAGAAGTAGGCTAGGCTGTTGTTGCCGGGCAGCAACACGGTCTTGTTCAGTGTGCGGACGCCCAGTTCCCATTCGTCCGCCGCGGCGCCTTCGCTAATGTAGGCCGGAGACGTGCCATTGAACGAGAATTTGGGCCGCTTCCAGTACATACCCAACAGGTAGGCGGCCGAGTAGTCGATCGGACTGTAGTCCGCGGGCAGCGGGAAGGTGACGGCGACCGTATCAGCCTGGGTGCCACTCATGTGCAGGCCGATATCCGTGAAGCCCGGGATAGTATAGTAGACGGTCGGGTAGTAGCGCGCCAGCGTATACTCCGGCGTCGCCGGGCCTTCGCGGACGTTGCCGTCGGTGGCGACAATGCGGATCTTGAACTTGACGCCGGGCTGATTGATGATGTAGCGCAGGTTCCAATCCTTGGATATCGTGCCGCCGGCGGCGAGCACGGCCGCGGTGCCGATGTGGTTGATCGTCCCACCATTCGGGTGAGTAGAGGCATCATAGCCACCAGGCCACCAGTTGTTGCGGCCGATGTTGTGCCAATCGCGGGAGACGCCGTCGTTGTCGTCGTCGTAACCGTCGTAGTAGGCATGGAACTCGACGTACTTGGCGCCGGAACCCGGCGCGAACTGGGCGCGGAGGGTCAATTGATCCTTGTTGACCAGCAGCAAGCCGCCGGTATTGGCGGGGACTTCGACGTTGTCATCCAATGACTTGATGATCGTCAGTTCGCCGTCGGGCGCAGTGGCGGGGGAGCCGTTGACGAGAAGCGGGTGCGTATCGTCGTAGTAGATACGGACGGCGATGTCGTGGATGTGGTAGAGACCGTGCTCGGCCCAGAACGTGAACGTCGTCGTCTGCTGCAAGCTGCTGAGCGGGATCTCGCCCACCCACGGCGAGCGGCTCCAGTCGGAGCCGGTGTCCGGGGTGTAGACCGTCGGGTTGTTGCCAACGCGAAAATGGGCGCTGTGGCTGTCGTAGTTGCGCCACAGGTCGAGATAGACCTCGGCTTTGAGGGCGCCGCTAAAGTTGTCCGGGATGTTGATCTGCATCATCTTCGGGCACTTGTTCAGCACGCCCGGCTCGACGTACCATGAGCCGTTCGGGTCTTCAGGCAACCCGGCGTCGGTGCAGCCACCCGTGAATTGCGAGTGGGGCATCCAGTATTCTTTGTAGGTTACCTCACCATTGGCAGTGAAGATACCCGCTTTTGCCTCAGGCGCGCGGCCCAGGCCGACCAATACTCCAATCAGGACTACCAGTACCATTACATAACGCTTCATCTTCTTCCTCGTCTATGATTGCCTCATCGTCGTTTCCGCTACGTTCAGTTGTTGATTGGCCGGGCGGGCTTCTATTTGTCGACGGTCATAGGCAGAAATGTTTGATAGCTTCCGCGCGCAAATGTGGCCGTGACGGTGTGATTACGCGTCACAGTCAGCTGTTGTGAAAGCGCGCTACCGGTAAGATCGCCGCTCCAGCCAACAAAACGCCATTGTACTGCCGGCACAGCGGTCAATGTGACCTTCTCATTACAGGCATATGTTTGTTTGGCCGGGTTTAGCGTTACATTACCCTGACCAACTTTGTTGACAGTGATAGTGAAATTGCCGGGTGTATGGCCATCTTCAGGCACGATGGGGGCGGCGCTGTTGAAGAAGTAGTCGACGATGGCCGTGTGGGCCGGGGCCGGGCGGAACGGTGGTGTGCCGTGGTTGGCCCCGTAGACGCCCGTTTTGGTGACGTTCAGGGTATAGGCGAAGCTGCCGCCAGAGACCCAGTCCGTGCCGTTATCGGAATAGGAGTAGCTCCAGGACGCGCCCACGCGCGTGACGCGGAGGTAGGGCGGCGTGCTCGACAGGGGGCGGTTATAGATCAGCGCCTTGGGATTGCCATCCAGGAACCGCGCCGCGAACAGTTGGATGGAGTTGCCGTCGTGGTAGACCTCGAAGCGCAGGAAGTTATTGGCGTCCTGTTCCACCAACAGGCCTTGCATCTGGTAGCGCTGGCTGACGACGGACTCGAACTTGGCGATGATCTCGAAGTCGGTGTTCTGCGTCGGTTGCATCACCCGTACTGACAGATTGCCGCCCGTCCAGATGTTGTGCGAGACGTTGGCCGGCACGTTGAGCAACAATTGGGTGCCGTTGACGGTTTGGCTACCCTGGCCGGTGGGGTTGATGAATGTCCACAGGCTCGTGTTCAGGGCACAACTGTTGAAGTCGTCGGACACAGGCGAGTTGGCATTGGCGGCGATGAAGTTGGCGACGATGGTCTTCGTCCGGTTCATGACGACGAGGGCGGGGTTGTCGGAAGACACCAGGTCGCCCGTCCAGCCGGCAAAGATAAAGCCGGTGTTGGGTCGCGGGGTCAGCGCGACTTGCTCGCCGTAGTTGTACTTGCGCTTGTCGGGGGCAACCGTGACCGAGCCACCGCCGCTGGAGGAGATATTGAGCTTGATCTCCTCGGCCGACGGCTGGAAGTTCGCGCCCACGGCGACATCCGAGGTGATGTCGAAGACGATAGGATTCTCGTTGCCGGAGAAGTCGCCCGTCCAGTTGCTCAGGGCGTAGCCGGTCGCGCCCTGCGCCCGAATCTCGACGCGCTCGCCGTAGGTATAGGTGGTCTTGGAAGGCGTGACGATGATCTGGCCGTTGGCCGGCGGGACGACGTTGAGCGTGAAAGTCTGGGCCGTAATCGGCTTGACGGTGACATTGCCGAAACTGACCATTGCCTGGTGGGCAACGAGCAGAATGGAGCCGGTGCTCGGCTCGCCAATGTTGCCGGGCGCGGATAGATACCATTCGGGCGGTTCGGGATCAGACGCGCGCCAGAACTTGAAGCGGTAGTTGGACGGCGCGCCGGCCAGGGGCGACGTCTGGACGCTCATCTTGAAGATATAGGGGGTGCTTAGCTCGATGGTGCGGTCGGTGCGCTTATCGACGATGTTGCTCGCGCCGCCGCCGTTGCCGCGCAACTCGAAAGCAGTGTCGCCATTGGGCGCCCAGCGATACCAGGCCAGAGCCCCGAAATGACGCCAGTAGTCGCGCGGTTGGGACGTGCCTTCATGCCCCTGCCAGCGCACGATGATGCCGACGCCCGCGCCGTTGCTGGGCGGTCCCCACTCGGCGGTGTTGAGCGAATTGACCGTCACGGGCACAGTGACCTCGTAATCGGTCCAGCTCATATCGCCGATGGCCATCAGGCGGTCGTAGCCGGGGACAACGTTTTCCAGACGGCCGCCGAGGATGGCCCAGCGACCATCGACGACCTGCGCGCCGGCCTGCACACTGCCGAGCGCGCTCCAGTTGGCGGTGTAGGGCATGGGCCAGGTGTTGCCGGCGTCGTAGTTGACGGTGACCGTCTTGGTCACCTGGGTCACGCCGTCATTGGCCTTGATGAGGACGGTGTTGGCCCCCTCGACCAGTTCGGTGATGGCCAGCTCGATGTTGAAATCGCCCGCGCCATACAATCGCTCGCCGGTGGGGCCAAGGGACAAAGTCTGGTCCGGCCCGCCGTTGAGGGAGTACTTCAGCGAGGTCGTGCCCGTGGCCGTGCCCGGGATGTTGACCCACTGCTGCGGGTTACCCAGCTGGCCGAAGTTCTGTGTCGTGCCATACCAGACGTCAATCGCCGGAGCATCGGACGAGGCAGGCGCAGCGGCCGGGGCTTCGTAGCTGATGATCGGGTAGGGATATGGCGCGCCATCCTCAACGGGCGGCACTTCCGTATCTGCAATGAGACCTTGGTCGTTGGGGCTGGCCGGCACAGGTGTATCGGCGCGGAGAAACGCCGGGTGTACCAGTAGCACCAGCAAGGCCATGACGGCAAGCAGGATAAAACGCGAGTATCTCATTTTGGCCCTTACTCCTTCGCTTCTGTCTACGGTATTTTGCTCAGCTTACGGAGTTTCTTACGAGCGCGCGCGGTGACGCTGTTTTCACGCGTTATTTGCGCTGCTGTGGCCCTATCGCCACATCGGCTCACACACCCGCAAGCTATCGCCCCGGCCCACAAGTGAAGTGGCCGGTCTATGCCAACGGTCCCCTCGATTGTGTGAAGCGCCAAGTGCGAGCGTGACTGACCAGCAATCAGAGAGGCAACGTGTCGCGGCCGTGGCCTCTCCCCCGATGCGAACGTTCTACTTACTGGGGCGCAACCGGTGTGGTACCAAGCGCGGCCAGCGTCGATCGATGCCCAGCGCTTTCACAAGCACCTCGTAGATTTCTGTGACGAGGGCACGCTGTAGCAGGATAGTAGCAGCAATGTACAGGAACGCCGCCCACAGGACAACCGCGATGAGCGAGAGGCTATTGACCCCACCAAATGTTTGGATGATGGTCCCGCGCAGTAGCAAGATGCCGACGCCCATAATCGTGCCGGACGCGAAGAACGGCAGGCTGTAAACGACCAGTTTTCGCGCCGTCCCCGGCAGAATCTGATTGACTTGGAAGATGTTGAGCACCATGGTGGCGGTGTAGCCGAGCGAGACGCCCACGGCGATGCCGGAGGCGCCGAACGGCCGCAGGAGGATCAGGGCGGTGGGCAACAGGACGGCGATATAAACCAGGCTGGCCGTGATGTTGCGCCGTGGTTGCCCCAGAGCCAGGAAGAGCGGTGACGCATTGGCCGAGACCGCCCAGGTCAGGCCAAAGACGGAGAAGATTTGCCACAGTGGGATCATCGGCGCCCAGGTGTCGCCGATGAGGACGGGCACGAGCAGCGGCGCGGCGGTCGCCAGGCCGACGCTCAGGGGCATGACCATGAGCAGGACCATACCGGTGCTCTTAATGTAGGCGCGCGCCAGCCGCTCCGGCTCGTTTTGTATCCGCGCATAGGATGGGAAGAGCACGTTGCCGAAGATCGTGTTGGCCAGCATGTTGGACAGGCGGCCAGTCAGCGTGTAGGCCTTGTCGTAGAAACCGACGACGGTGGTGCCGAAAAAGCGGCTGGTCAGCCAGGTGTCGAGCTGCGTCTGGACGGAGCGCAGGACACCGCCGCCCATCGTCGGGGCGCCGAAACGTAACAGGCTCTTGACGATCACGGGGTCCCATTTCTGTGGGCGCAGCCATATCCAGGGTCGGCTTTGGCTCCAGAAGATGAGCGTGCGCAGCATCTCGGCGACGATATTGCCAATGGCAAGGCTCCACACGCCCAGGCCGCCTAGCGCGCAACCGATGGCGATGAGGGATGAGGAAATCTCAGTGATGACCTGAGCAACGCCCAGTTGCCTGAACTTGAGGTCGCGGCGCAGCAACGCCTCAGGCACGACCCACAGGCCGTCGATGGTCACGATGATGGACATCACCCTCAGGATGGGCACCAGGTCACTGCCGCCGCCGAGAACAGAAGCGATCGGGGCGGCCACCAGAACGATCACGATGGTCGTGGCGATGCTGGTCAGCATGACCAAGACAAAAGCGTAGTGGGCAACCTTGCGGATGTCGTGCTGGGTCTGGACTAACGCCGGGCGCAGACCCAGATCGGTAAAGAGGTTAGAGGCGTTCATCAACAGCATAGACAGGGCTATGAGGCCGAAGTCGGCCGGGTGCAGGAGTCGCAGCAATATGATGGCCAGCACCATCGATACTGGCCGCATACCCAGCGTAATGCCGGCCATCAGCATACTGCCGCGCGCTGTCTTGATCTTCAAGTCACTCAACGTCTCACCTCTGCTGGCAGCCTACGCTGCTTGTCCTTCCATTCCTTCCATCGCCGGGCAACAGGCCCCTGCTTGGCCGGCCGCCGGTGCGGCGGCCATCGTTTGGTGGGGCAGCAGCGAGGCGCGGAAGGCAATCGTCAGTCAGGCGGGCTCCCCATCCACTCAGCTATTAAAGCAAAGTCTACTTACAGGTGGGCTTAAGCCGTACGGTTGCCCGTATCGCTATGCAAACGCTCATACAGGGCCAGGTAGCGCGTGGCCACGATGTCCCAGGTCAGCCCTTCGCGGCGGGCCTCGGCCGCGGCGCGGCTGTGGGCCAGAAAGTCCGGCGCGCAGACGTAGCGCAGCATGGCCGCGGCGATGCTCTCCGGGGTGTTGGTGATGAGCAGCCCGTTCTCGCCGTCGTCGATCACCTCGCGGTTGGGCCGGAAGTCGGTGGCGATGATGGGCAGGCCCAGGGCGCGGTATTCCAGCACCTTCAGGGTCGGGTGGTACATCCAGTCGGCCGGCAGTTCGGGCACGTAGGCCAGGGCGACATCGTGGGCCAGGACGGCCTGGGGCACTTGCTCATAGGGGATGGGCGGGCGAATGGTCACATGATCGCCCAGGCCTAGGCGCTGGATGGCGGCGGCGTAACGGCCCTCGCTGGCGTCGTAGCCCATGAAGACGACGCGGAAGCCGTCGGTCTGCCGGGCGACAAGAGCCGCTGCTTCGAGGATGCGTTCCAGTCGCCGGCGCACGGTCAACCGGCCGATGTAGATGAACGAGACCGGCGCGCCGGCGGGCCGCTCGGCGGCGCGGCGGGCAGCCAGGAACTGCGGATCGACGCCCATGGGCACGACCGTCGCCCAGCGTGGCCAGTCCTCGCCCAGCACCTGTTGCGCCCCAGCCGGGTGCAGGAAGGTGGTGTGGTCGAAGATCAGGCGCGAGTAGATCACGCGGGCTTTGTTCTGTAGCGCGGCCGTGGCCCGACCGAGCGCGCCCGTGCCATGTCGCTCGTTGATCTGGCGCACGTCGTAGAGGTAGCGCGTCCGCCGGGGCATCAGCACGGGCAGGAAGCGGAACAGGTCAAAGGCATTAACTTGGACGATGTCGGGGCTGGCTTGGGCGATGAAGCGGCGCATCCGGCGGAAGCGGCTGAGCTTGGCCAGCCGGCGGGCGAGCGGCCGGGGCAGCGCCGAGCGCCCGGCAGCTACTGTGGCCACGATGCCATCGCCATCGCGCCATTCCACGTCGCCGGCGGCATTAGGCGTGCCCACCCAGACGGTGTGGCCGTGGCCGCGCAGCTCAGTGGCGACCTTGTCGTAATCGGGCGTCGGTTGACTGGAATAGAATTGCGCCAGCAGGATGTGCATGTTTTCGGTTCCTCTCGTTTCGGGCGGGTTGCCAGATAGTGAGGATAAGTGGACGACGTTACGGCGCGCCTTACAAGGCCGTGGCGCACTGGCCGGGCGGGCGGGCCTGATGCCTCAGTCCAACAGGCAATCGATTATGGGGTCAGGCCTAAGTCTCGCGCAAAAGCAGGTCGTTGCCCAGCCGGCGCCAGTTCTTGCGCATCCAGTAGCCCATGTATAGGTAGCACGACACGCGATCCTTTAGGCCAACGGGCGAGCGTTCGATGGAGCGCAAGTGCTCGCGCAGCAGCCGCCATTGGGGAAAGGTGACCTTGCCGGCGCGGCGCGGGTCATACCAGGCTTGCTGCGATTGCTGCGACTTGTTGCCGCCCCACGATTGTCCTTCGTGGAAGCGGTAGAAAAAGAGCGGTTCCGGCACTTCGTAGAACTTGCCCAGCAGGCTCAACTCGCTGAGCAGCGGCCGGTCGGAACCGGTGTACTTGCCGATCAGCCGTGTCTGGGCCAGCACCGACCGGCGCATGACGCCGAACACGGCGACGACGGGATGCGGGTCGAGGACGAACTCGTAGAAGCGCACCCGCGCCTGCGGGTCGTCGAAATGGTGTTTGCCGGGGTAGTCCTTCACGACGTTGCCGGCGCTATCGATGGCCCTGGCCTGCGTGTAGGCCAGAACCACGCCGGGGTCGCGCTCCAACGCCGCCACACAGCGCTCCAGGAAGGCCGGCGCGCAGAGGTCGTCGTGGGCGGCCCACTTGAAGTAGCGTCCGCGGGCCAGATCAAACGTCAGGTTATAGTTGGCCGAGCCGCCGATGTTGGTTTCGTTGCGCCGGTAGCGGACGCGCGTGTCGCGGGCGGCATAGTCGCGGGCGATGGCCCCGGTTTCGTCGGTCGAGGCGTTGTCGCAGATGATCAACTCGAAGTCGCGGTAGGTCTGGGCCAAGAGCGAGTCGAGCGTGGCGGCGAGGAAGTTCGCGCCGTTGTATACGGGCATGCCCAGGCTAACAGTCGGCTGGTCGGGCATCGTCTCTCCTGATCGGTGGGGTGCGGTGGTGGCAGCGCCCTACTTCTGGACGCCCAGCGTGCGGGCCACCCGCCGGTAGACGCGCTGGACGGTGTCTGTGCGGCGTTGGTCGATGCCCGCGGGGCGACGCTTGCCCAGCCGCGCCAACAGATGGGCCGCGCTGTGGCCCAGCACAACGGGCGCTTTGGCCTTGGCGGCCAGACCGGTCGGCTCGAAGCTGTAGCCGAATTCCTTCAACTCCCGGCGCAGCACGATCTGGCAGACGTAGATTTCCTCCGGCGTCAGGCTCTCTTTCCAACGATCGACGGCAGCGCGGCTGATGCCTTCATTGGCGTTGCCGGCCGTCTTGCTGGTGGCATTGATCCAGCCGACTTGCAGGAACTCCGGCTGGAAGGGCAGACCCAAGAAGCGGCAGATGTGCGGGATGGTCGTCTGCGGGTCGGAAACCATATCCTCATAGCGCACGGTCAGGACGCGCCCGGGGTACTTCTGGCGCGCGTCGCGGGCTGAGTCAATGGACTCCTTCCACATGTAGCTGTCGATGATCGTGTCGTAGTTGGTGCTCCGATCCGGTGTCAGTTGCTCCTGGACTTCCTTGGCGTCCAGCCATTCGTCGGTGCGGCGGTGCTTGCGCGAGGACAGGGCCGCGCGGGGGTCGCGCACCAACTCGATAACACGGGCCTCTGGATTCACGCGGAGGATGTCTTGCAGGAAGTAGACATGCTCCGGCGACTTCTCCAGCCAGCGCTCGCGGCCGTTGAGCCGGGTCAGTTCATCCATGACCAGGGCGAACAGGCTGATATGCCGCTCGGCGATGGGCACGGTCGCAGCCACCTGGCCGACGTTGGCCAGCAGTTGCTCGAACTGCTCCTCGGTCAGGTTGAACGTCGCCAGGCTATACGCATCGGCGCGCTCGTTGGCCCGCTTCGTGCCCAGGTAGGCCAGCGCGGTGATGTGGTAGACAAAGTCGCGAAAGATCTGGGGATCGTCGAGATCGGCGAAGCGACGGCGGTTACGGTTGAGGTCCTGATAGAAGTGGGTCTCGCCGGCGGCAACAAAGAGGGTCGAGGAGCGGCGCAACATGCTCTTGAGCAAGCTGGTGCCGGTGTGGATATAGCCGACGATGAAGATCGGCCCGCTATTGGATGGCGGTGTGTTGGCCTGCATGTCTATAGCTCCTATTGGGCGTCAGGCCGGCTGGGCTAGGGGCGCGCCAATGGCGGCCTCGTTGAGCTGGTCGAGACGGGCGAGCAGTTCGGCGCAGAGGGCGTCCACTTCGGGGCTGAGCCGCGAGACACGGCCCTTGCCTACCGACTGCGGGTGTACGTCGCGGACGATGTGATCGCCGGGATAGGGGCGGCCGAGGAAGGCGTAGATGTGGCGCATCGTCGCCGCCGGGTCGGTCGCCAGGTCTTCGTAGCGGCAAAGTAGGACGTTGGGGTCGCCCTGCAAGTTGAGATCGAAGTATAGACGGGAGCGCGCCCACCAGAACAGCGCCGCGGCGTCGTGGGGGTTCATGTCCTCGCGGAAGAAGCGGCGGATGGTGTCACGTGTTGCGGCCGTGCTGTGTTGCGAGCGCCAGTTGTCGGGGTCGTCATGGACAAACGGGCGCAGGTCCTTGATGCCGTTGTCCATGCCAAACGCCTTCAAGTTCGACGAGGCCACGTCCTGATAGTGGCGATATTGCCATAGCACCCTGGCGCCGGGAAAGGCAGCCAGCATCTCGTGGACGCGCTGCGACTCAACCAGTGGCTTCAGGACGATCATCTCGGCCTTGTCGCGGGCCAGGCGGGCCTTCACAACCGGCAACGGGTTGAGCCGGACGTGCTCCAGCGCGTCGCCGGAGGTCAACTCGCTGGTCTCGCGGTAGACCTTGACGCCCATATCGCGCTCAAAGACCCAGTACATCAGGCTGGTGCCGGCGCGCTGGATGCCCATGATGAAGACCACCTGGGCGGCCCGGTCGCCGGCCGTCAGTCCATCCAGCCCCTGCGCCGCCCGCTTATAGAGGCGAAAGAGGCCAAAGGAGATATTGCGGCGATTGAAGTCGGAGGGTTTGAGGTTACTCATGGATGTATTCGCCCGCCCAGCGGCCTAGTCGCTGTAGCCGCGCCGCCAGTTCTCCAGCCGCCGGCCGAGCAACTGCTCGACGGTGTGGACGTCGTCCTCCAGCAGACGCCAGAGGGCTTGCTTCGTCTCGCGGGCGAAGGTCGGCTTCTCGGTGATGGTGTTCGACAGCAGGCGGTGGCGGATGGGCTGGCGGACGGCGGCGGGAATGATGTTGCGCATCTTCTGGAAGACCTCGGTCTTGGTGAAGTCGCGCACGGCCTGATAGCGCACGTAGGGCTGGCCGACCGACGGGTTGAGTTGTGCGGTGTCGGTCTCGTCAAACGGCGTGGCGTCGATGCCCAGGAACTCGGCGATGCGGTAGAGCGTTGGCACCTGGTCGGCGGTGTACTCCTCGAAGAGCAGCAGCAGGACATTCTCCGGCCCAAACAACTCCAGGTAGGGGCGCAGCTGGACGCCGTAGCGGCTGAGGTTGACGTAGGTGGGGTCTTCAAAGACGGCCACGTCGGGCGGCCGCCGGTCGATGTCGCGCACGAAGTTGTGGCTGTAGAGCGAGACAATACGGTCTACCGGCTGGCGCATGATGTAGATGAGCTTGAGCGCCGGGTTGTATTCGTAGAGCCGCGCGGCCGTGTCCCGATATTGCGGGAAGAAGGTGTAGTGCGTCGACGCCTCGCCTAATAACTGGCCGGGGCGAGGGTCATAGAGCGCATGATAGCGATCCAGTTCGGCCCGCCAATCGGCCACCTGGTGGAAGTAGGCCGGCTCCTTCTCGCGACAGAAGCAGATCTGGGGATGGGCAGCCAGTTGGGCAGCCAGGCTTGTTGTGCCCGACTTCTGGGCGCCTATCATCATGAAATCGACGCGCATGACAGTCTCCTAATGAGCCTCCGATTCGTAGTAGGCATAGCTGCCGTTTGGCTCGACGCGGTTGACGACCACTTCCAGGGATTTGACGCGGACGTTCGATAGCTGCTGGCGCACGGCCTCCACGTCGCCGCGGCGGGTCTGGGCCTGGGCGATGACGAGGATGACGTTGTCGACCGCGGGGGCCAGCACGGCGGCATCGGCCACCGACAGCAGCGCCGGCGTGTCGAGGATGATGAAGTCGAAGGTCGTCTTGAGTTGCTCGATCAGGTCGAGCATGCGCTGCGAGCCAAGCAGTTCGGTCGGGTTGGGCGGCAGCGGCCCGCTGGTGATGACCTGGACGCGCGGGAAAGCGCTGTACTGGATGGCCTCGTCCACAACCACCTCACCGGCCAGGATGTTGGTCAGGCCGCGCTTGTTGGGCAGGTCGAATAGCTTGTGGACGGTCGGCAGGCGCAGGTCGCAATCGACGACGACGACCTCGCGGCCGCTCTGGGCCACGGTCACGGCCAGGTTGCCGGACACGGTCGATTTGCCTTCGCCGCGTTTGGCGCTAGTCAGCAAGACGACTTGCGAGCCGCCCACGCCGCTGGCGAGGATGTTGGTGCGTAGCCGTCGGAACGATTCCAGTTGTGGATAGTGGCCGCTGCCCAGCCGGGCAATAGATAGCTGCTCCTTGGCCGCCGGGACCTGACCAATGCTCATCACCTGGGTGACGTTCTCGATCTGCTCGGTGGTGTAGAGGGTCGTGTCCAGCGTCTCTAGCAGGAAGGCCAGGCCCACGCCGCTGATGAGACCGACGGCCACGCCGAGGGCGATGTTGATGACGTGGCGCGGCTTGGAGGGGCGATTGGGCGCGTTGGCTTCTTCGATGATGGAGATGGCGTTGGCGCGCAGCGCTTCTTCCAGGCGAGCGGCTTCGTACTGGGTCAGCAGCGAGGTATAGGCGTTCTCGCGCACTTGCAGGGCCTGGGCCGCGGTGGCAATGGCGGCCTCGTCTTGGGGCGAGGTGGACAGGGCGCGGGCGTAGGCGTCGCGGGCGTCGCTGAACTCCTTGTCGGCCGTGTCCAGCTGCTCACGCAGGATTTCCTGCCGCGTCTGACCGGTGCCGCCACTGTAGAACTCGCGGTTCTGGTCGACAAGCACCTGCGCCGCGGCGTTGGCAATGTCACGGGCGTCTTCGGGGTCGGTCGCCTCGGCCGAGATGCGGATTAGCTCCGTGCCGGGGATGGCCTGGACGGTAATGGCCGGCAGGCTTTCCAGGCCTAGCTCATCCTTAATCTGTCGCCGGACGGTTTCACCGGTGATGATGCGCGAGTAGGTGGCGATCAGGCGCTCGGTGTAGTTGATGTCCGGGCGCGCTTCGGTAATGGACCCGCCGCCGATGGTCAGGACGCGGACGGTCGTCCCCGCGGTGTATTGCGGCGTGGCCAGGAGGGTGATCGCTGTGGCGATGCCCGTGCCCAGGACCGTACAGACGATGACGATCCACAATCGTCGCCGTAGGACGGAGAGGTAACTTCTTAGCTCCATAGTATTTGCTGTGCTCCTCAGCTTACTTCCCTGTTACTGCTCATTGCAGCTTAGCAAGCCTCTATTACGAACAGTCTTTCGTTCGCAGCCAGGCACGGCCAGGCGCGTCTCTATTTTAGCATGAGAGGGAAGGCTGCCGGCGCGTCAATCGGCCCGCCGCTCTGAGTGGGTCAGCGGCCGCGGCCGGAAGAGCAGTTCGTCATAGAGGCGTTGGTAGGCAGCGATGATGGTCGGCCAGTGGTAATGCTGGACGACGTGCTGATAGGCCCCGGCGGCCAGTTCGTTCATTTCGGCCTCGTGGGCCAGCGCCCACTCCAGGCGGGCGCGCAGGTCGGCCACGTCGGCCGACTTGAAGTAGAGCGCGTGCTCCTGCAAGACGACGCGGTTTTCGGGGATGTCGCTGGCGATGAGTTGGGTGCGCAGCGCGGCTACTTCCAGCATGGTGATGGCCATGGCCTCGTAGGTCGTCGGGAAGACGAACAGGCGCGAGAGGGCGATCAGGCCGAACAGCAACTCCTTGGAGGCGATGAAGCCGGCGAAGCGGACGCGCTCGTCGGCCAGGGCCAGGAGTTGCTGGGTGTACTCCGGCACGTGGCTCGTGTCGCCCACGACCAACAGCTTCACGTCGGCGTCCATCTGGCGCAGAGCCTGCAGGACAAAGTGGCAACCCTTGCGGGGCACGATGCGGCCGGCGGTGAAGATGATGTATTTGCCCGGCTCCAGGCCGTGCTCGACCAGCAGGGCGCGGGCCTTGTCGGTGTCCGGGCACAGTTCGTCGATGCCATTGGGCAGGTAGTGTACGGGGCGGTGGTAGGTAGCCTCCAGGTACTCCTGGTCGGGCTTGGAGACGCTGGTGCGCGTATTGGCCAGATAGGTGAACGGCATCTCGGTCAGGCGCAGCAGGGGCTTGAAGCGGCCCCATTTGCTGAGTTCGGGCGGCTCCTTGCTGAGCAGGCCGTGGGCGGTGGCGATGACCTTGTAGCGCAGGCGCAGAATGGGCAAGACGAAGCACGTCTCGACGCTATGGACGTTGATGAGGTCATAGTTGCCCAGGAAGAGGGCATGGAGCGCCGCGAGCAGAAATAGTAGCGGGGCGTTGAAGAACTTGCCCGGCAGCGTGGGGATGCGCACAAGGCGGACGCCGGGGATGGTCGTGCCGGCGGGCACGAGGGCGGCGTTGACGTAGACCACCGGCTCATAGCGGTTACGGTCGAGGCGGCCGACGAGCTTCTCGACGACAGTATCGACGCCGGCGTTGGCGGGTAGGGCTTTGATTCCGATGTAGGCGATCTTCTTCATGGTCGTCTCCGGCCGCGCGGCGGTCAGCGCCGGTCGAGGGCCGAGCCGGCCGCCGGGGCGTGGTCGCGGCGCGCGCCGCCCAGGACGCGCTCATAGGCGCGCAGCGTTTGGTCGTAGTGGGCGTCCGGGCCATTGACCTCTTCCACCTGTCGCCGCCCATTGCGGCCCATGTCGATGGCCAGTTCGCGCCGGTCGAGCAGGGCTTGCATCTTCTCGGCCAGTTCGGCAGCGTCCCCCGACTCGAACAGCAGCCCGTTGTGGCCGTCCTGAATCTGCTCCGGGATGCCGCCGATGCGCGCGCCGACGACCGGGGTGCCACAGGCCAGCGACTCGATGACGGTCATGGAGTAGTTCTCGTACCACTCCGACGGCTGCACGGTGAAGAGCGCCCCCTGCATGGTGCGCGTCAGTTGGGCGGTGTCGAGATGGCCGAGGAACTTGACGTTGCTCAACCCGTGGGCAGCGACGAAGGCGCGCAGCTCCGGCTCCAGTTCGCCCGCGCCGGCGATGCGCAGTTCGGCGGTCGTGTCGATGCGCCGCATGGCCTCCAGCAGGGTCAGGATACCCTTGGTGCGCACCAGGCGGCCGACGAAGATGAAGTAGTTCTCCGGCTCATAGCGGGGCTGGAACTGGCCGGGGTTGATGAAGTTGGGGACGGTGACGATGGGCTTGCGGATGCCATGCTCCTGCACCTTGGCGGCCAGGAAGTCGCTGGGGGAGATGAACAGGTCGATGTTCGGCTCGTACAGCCGGAACACCTCATGGAAGTACATCTCTGCCCCGGCGAGGATGCTGGCCATGCGCGAGTCGCGCTTGCAGCGATAGCGGGCGATGTTGTAATAGCGGTGGCCGCGGCAGCGCTCGCAGATCGTCTCCTGGGAGATGAACGTCGTGTTGGGGCAGACGATCTTGTAGTCGTGGAGCGTTTGGATGACGGGCAGGCCGGCTTTCTTCAGCGCCGGCAAGATGGAGGTCGACATCTCATGGATGAAGCCGTGGATGTGGACGAGGTCTGGCCGGGTGTCGGCCACCAGCCGCTCGATCTTGCGCCGCGCCTCGCGCGAGTAGAGGATGCGCTCGGCGACCTCGAGCTTTGGCCCGACGCCCGGTTTGGCCAGCTCGGTGGGGAAGTCCATATAGCTGACGAAATCGACGTCGTAGTCCGACGGCCGATTGAGGGGGTGCTGCATGGCGAAGGGCACGACCTCATGGCCGCGCGCCGCCAACAGGGCCGACAAGTCCAGGAAACAGCGTTCGGCTCCGCCGCGGACGTAGTTGAAGCTATTGACCATCAAGATCTTCATGGCGCTACCGTCCTGCCGGCGTCTCGCGGCGGAGCCGGGAATGGGAGGCTAGGCCGCCACCTTGTCGGCGCGGCGATTGCGGTAGAGGTTGGGGTCGGCTGTCTGGGCCATGGCCTGAATGTCCATGTCGCGGCCGAGGAAGCGGCTGATGGTGTTGGCCGCCGCCAGGGGGTCGGCCATCACGTCGCTATAATGGATGTAGAGCACCTCAAAGTTGGGCTGTTGGGCCAGCCATTGCTCCACCTGCTGGATGTGGCGCTCGAAGAGCATGGTCATCTGTGCGTCGTCCATCTTGTCGGGGTCTTCGCCGCGGCGGATGAGCATCTTGCGCTGTGAGGCCAGGATTTCGGACATATGGCGGCGCAGGAAGATGACCTGGTACTGCTGTTCCTTGGGCAGATGCTTGAGCAGGGCGGAGATGACCTTGATCACCTTGCCGGATGCGTCCTGAACCCAGGCGACATCGCCCTTGTCCATCTGCTTGACACGCTCGAACTCGTAGTAGCCCTTGGGGTTGTCGTCGTCGGCCGTGCGCAATTCGTCGGTCATGGGCGGAATGCCGCCCGCCTCCAGCATTTTCATCATCATGGACGTGCCCGAGCGGGGCAGGCCGGACACGACAATGATGGGAGCCTTGTGGTCTGTGGCGGCCGGATCGCCGCGCCGTTTGCCAAATAGCTTCATTGGGGTTCCTACTCTACATAACCTAGTTTACGCAAGTGTTCGGCCAGGCCGGCCATTTCCATATCGCTCATTTCATCTGTCATGGACACGGCCGCGCCGGCCTGGGCCAGGTGACCGGAGATGAGCGCGCGCAGGGCGGCGGCCTTTTCCGGCATCATGGCGGCCAGGTTGCGCGTCTCGCCGGGGTCGGCGCTCAGGTCATATAGCTCTTCGGGCACCTTGGGGTTGTTGGCGTCGAAGGCGTACTTGTAGCCGTCGTGGCGGATGCCATAGAACGACGACGGTTCGCGCGAGTTCTGGCAGGTTTCGATGAAGGCCGGCACGGCCGGTAGCGTCTTGCCCTGCATCAGCGGTCGCAGGCTGCGCCCTTCGGCCGCCGGCGGTGCATCCTCGGCCAGGCCGGCCAGGTCGAGGATGGTCGGCAAGATGTCGATCTGCCGCGCCTGCTGGCTGATGCGGCGGCCGGCGGCGGGCACGGGGCCGCCGGCAATGACCAGCGGCACGCGCACCAGCGAGTCGTAGACGTGGTAGCCGTGGCCGGTGACGCTGACCAAAGGGCTTTCGAGCACGCCGGCACGATGGAGCACCCGCGCGGCCGAGAACCAGCACGACCGCAGCGAGGCGACAGCCTTGCGCCGGGCGCGCACCCAGGAGCTGCTGGCTTTGCCCGTCGTTCCCTTGGACAGCGACTTTTTGAAGAACTCAACCCGGTTTTCCAGGTTGTTTTCGGGGATTTTCTCGCCGTGGTCGCCGGTGACGAGGATGATGGTGTTGTCCTCATCGATGACCCGCAGCAGTTCGCGCAGGCGGGCATCGTAGCTGGAGATGGCGCGGTCGTACTCGGTGCGGCCATACTCGGGCTTGTTGAACTCCGGCAAGATCTGGCGCGGCCGGTGGACGCCCCACAGATGCAGGTAGGCAAACCACGGCTCGCGGAACGCGCCGTCGCGGAAGCGGGCGATCAGTTCGTCGCCCCATTCGCCCAGCAGCGAGGACTTGACGCCATCGCGCAGTTCGTAATGGTCAAAGCCGCGGTCGAGGCGATAGAAGGGGCTGAGTGGGCCAGAGGCTTCGGCGTAGGTGTGGTAGCCGTTCTCGCGCAACACTTCGGCCAGCAGGGGCACATCGTCGGCCACGCGCGCCCCGACCATGGCCCGCACGCCGTGGCGGGCGGGGTACATGCCCGTGAACATGGTCGTCATGCACGGAATGGTCATGGAGTTGGCGGTGATGAGATGCGAGAAGAGAACGCCGCGCTCGGCCAGGGCGTGGAGGCCGGGCGTCTGGGCGCTGCGATCGGGATCAAATGTCCGGTCGGCCCGTAGACAGTCGATGACGATCAGTAAGATGTTAGGCCTTGCTCCAGGCATGCGATACTCCTACGCCACTGCTCGATTTGACAAACAACTTGGTTCTTGGGCCAGCCGACGGCGTCGGCGGTTGGCCGCACAGCAAGTCTCTACCGGCTGATCGTAGTGGATATGGCTTACGAACTACCTGAAGTAGATTCTTCGGGCGGCCGGCAAACAAAACGGGCGGAGTCGTTGACCGGCTCCGCCCGTAGATAGCAATGCGCGACAGCCCTAGCGCCTGGGCCGCGGGCGGAAGAAGGCCGGCACGGACTCATCCTCAACCCAGGACGGTCGCGGCCGTCGGCTGCGGCGCCGTAGACGTGGATAGATGCTCTGGAAGAGAAAGCCGAGCGTGGCCCAGTAGCAGATCATGACCATGCCGTAGAGCCAGGTCTTCTGATACCACAACCAGATTGGCCAAAAGAAGGTGAAGATGATCAACCCATAGGCTAGCGTGGCTTCATACGGGTCAGAAGTGCGCCGGGCGAGGCGAAACAGCTTGGCCATAATCCAGAAGTTAATGGCCAGGAATATCGCCATGCCGAGCACGCCGTACTCCTGAATCCACACGCCCAGACTGGTGCTGCCACCACCACCATAGAGGTCATCCTCCAGGGTGGCGCCGGCGATGCCCAGGGCAGTGCTATAGGAGCGGCTACCCATGCCGTAGCCGAAGAGGGTGGTTGTCACGTCGCGCTGTATCTGCTGCCAGGCATAGACGATTGCGCCGCCGCGGCCGAGCTTATAGAGTCCTTCCTGAGCCGATTCTTCTTCCCTGAAGAGATAGCTCTCGATCGCGTCGCGGGTCATGTACTCTTGCAGTGGCTTTAGGCCGCGCGTGGTGGCAATGAAGCTGTTGTAGACGGGCACGAAGATGGCCCCAGCCAACACGGCCAGGGCGACATAGAGAAACAAATAGCGGAACTGGCCGCCGCGCACCAGGTGGAGGACGAGCGCGAAGATGAGCAGGACGGCAGTGGCAAAGACGTAGAACTTGGTCACGCTCAACATCATGGCCACAAGGCCCAAAATCAGGATTAGCCCCAAATACTTCCATCGCCCGGTCGCCAGCCAATGACCCAGACCCACGCAGACGACGAAGAAGACGAACACTGAGTAGGCGCCGACGCCCTTGTGGCCGAAGGTTCCCGCGAGGCTGTCGCCCGGCGGCTCGCCGGTGGCGTACTGGGCGAACTGCACCAGCACCTGGAACACCAACGTGACCACGAGGAACTTAAAGATCAAGCGCGCCGAGTCGTTCGGCCAACGGGATATCAGGTAGATGAAGAGCGCCAGGAGGGGGTACTTGAAGAGCCGCCACCAACCCCACAGGGTTACACTCGCGGCTTGCCCCTCGAAGGCGCCAACCAGCGCCCAGATGACAGTGATGGCGATGATCACCAGCATCGCGCCGGGCATACGGTTCTTCAAGAGCATGTAGGCCATCGTCAGGCCGACAATCGCCCCGGCAATGACATCCGTGACGAAGTCCAATCGCTGCGGCAGGCCGGCCTTCCATAACAGGAAGGGCCAGATCAGCTCGACAATCAGCAGCACGGCCAGCAGGCGGAACCAGGCTGTGCGCATCCAGGCGCGTGATTCGGTCTTGCCGGCCGGCTTTGTCGCCTGAATCGGTTGGTGTCTGTAGTCTGCCTGGGCCATATCGTTTCTTGCCGGACGAATGGTCTGGTCTGGGTGGCAGACGCCGGGGCGCTTATGGCTCCCGGCGTCTGCGCGTCATTCCATCACCCGCTCACGCGAGGTGATCCTATCAGGCCATCTAGTCAGCGGCCACTCCCTGAGCCAACATCTCATCCGGGTGACTCTGGAAGAAGTCACGGATAGCATCGACCACGTAGGCGACTTTGTCGTCATCCAGTTCCGGGTATATCGGCAGCGACAGGATAGTCTCAGCGTAGGCCTCGGTGATGGGGAAGTCGCCGGCCTTATAGCCCAGCTCAGTATAGGCGGGCTGGACATGGATGGGGATGGGATAATGGAGGCCGGAGGCGATGCCCTTGCTCTTGAGGTACTCCATCAGCGCCTCGCGGTTGTGGACGCGAACGACGTAGAGGTGGAAGATGTGCTCGGCGTAGGGGGCTGTCCACGGCGTCACCATGGGCAGGTCGCGCAGCAGGTCATTGTAGGTGGCGGCAGCGCGGCGGCGGCTGGCGTTCCAGTCGTTGAGGTGGGGCAACTTCACCTTGAGCACGGCGGCTTGCATGGTGTCCAGGCGGTGGTTGAAGCCCTTGACCTCGTGGTAGTACTTGACCTTCTGGCCGATGTTGCGCAGCAGGCGCACCTTCTCGGCGATCTCGTCGCTGTTGGTGGCCACGGCCCCGCCGTCGCCATAGGCGCCGAGGTTCTTGCCGGGGTAGAAGCTGAAGCCGGCGGCGTCGGCCAGCCCACCGATCATGCGGCCCTTGTAGCGCGCGCCGGCGGCCTGGGCGGCGTCCTCGAAGACGTACAGGCCGCGCTTGCGAGCGATGGCCAGGATGGGGTCCATGTCAACCGGCTGGCCATAGAGATGGACAGGCATGATCGCCCGCGTGCGCGGGGTGATGGCCGCTTCGATCTTGGTCGGGTCGATGTTGTACGTTTCCGGGTCGATATCGACCAGCACCGGCGTGGCCCCGGCATTGGAAATGGCCAGGGTCGTGGCGATGAAGGTGTTGGCGACAGTGATGACCTCATCACCGGGGCCGATGCCATAGGCGCGGACGATCATCTCCAGCGCGGAGTAGCCGGAATCGACGCCAATGACATGGCGCACGCCGCAGTAGTCGGCGAATGCGCGCTCGAACTCGGCCACGGCGCCGCCGAGGACGAAATCGCCGCGCTTCATGACGGCCAACACGGCCATGTCTAGTTCTTCTTTAAGGCTCTGATACTGTGTCTGCAAGTCAACAAACGGGATATTCATGGTTGTGCCTTTTCCTGGACTAGGTATCTTTCAGGCGGATGGGGGTGGTGTCCAGGCTGGTTTTGGACACGCAGTAGACTAGCGCCCCAGGCTCGTGCTCGAATCCTCTAGCAGGATAGGGGGATGACCTTACGAACCGGCTTACAGGGAGCGGGCAGCGGGGCGCGAGTGGTTGTTGGCGTCATGAGCGGGAGTGGAAAAAGCCCACGGATTGCGCCGGTTGCGCCGATTCCCGGCCGTAAACAGGCGCAATCTGTGGGCGCTATCGGTATCAGAACTGGAAGTAGATGAACGGGTTGGTATTCGTCGGCGCGAACAGGTAGATGAGCAGGAGCACGGCCGACATGGCGAACGCCGCTTTGAAGCTATAGGGCGAGTCGAAGAAGACCAGTTCCTTGGCTCCGGCGCGGTCGCGGTAGATGCCGATCAGGTGGCCGACCACCATGAGCAGGGCAGCCACGAAGAACCATTGGTAATACCACTGCACGCCGTCGGCGTTGATGAACAGCATTTTGCTGTACATGGCCAGCATGGTCGCCGTGTTCGGGGCGCGGAAGAGCACCCAGACGACGCAGACGAATAGGAACGTCGCCGCCCAGGCCAGGACGCGGCCGATGGGTGTGGCCTTCATCTTCACGACGCGCTCCCAATAGCGGTTGACTCCCAGCGCGCCGCCATGTACGCCGCCCCAAATGACGAAGTTCCAGCTTGCGCCGTGCCACAGGCCGCCCAGCAGCATGGTGATCATCAGGTTCAAGTAGGTGCGCCGGCTACCCTTGCGGTTGCCGCCCAGGGGGATGTAGAGGTAATCGCGCAACCAGGTGGACAGGGAGATGTGCCAGCGGTTCCAGAACTCGGCCACGCTGGTGGAGATGTAGGGCATGTGGAAGTTGCGGTTCAGGTGGAAGCCCAACATCCGCGCGATGCCGATGGCCATGTCCGAATAGCCGGAGAAGTCACAGTAGATCTGGATGGCGTAGGCGAAGACGGCCAGCCAGACGGTTGCCCCGGAGTAGTAGGAGGGATCGGCAAAGACCTGATTGACGAAGGGGGCCACGCTGTCGGCCAGGATGAGCTTCTTAAAGAGGCCGACGGTGAAGATTTGCGCGCCGGCCCAAACGTTGTCGCCACGGATGCCGATGGGCTTCTTCAGTTGGGGCAGGTAATCGGCCGGGCGCACGATGGGGCCGGCCACCAGACGGGGGAAGAAGGCCACGAAGAGGGCGTAATCGCTGAAGCTTTCGGCCGGTTTCGTCGTGCCGCGGAAGATGTCGATGACGTAGCTGATCGACTCGAAGGTGAAGAACGAGATGCCGACCGGGAGGATGATGCTCACCGTCTCCAGATGGAAACCCAGCGGCGACAGGATGTAATCGGCCGAGTCGATGAAGAAGTTGAAGTACTTGAAGAAGGCCAGGACGCCCAGGTTGAAGACGAGCGAGGCGATCAGGATCGACTTTTTGCGGCGGGCGTCGGTGGCGGTATACATCGCCTTGCCCAGGAAGGCGTTGACGACGGTGTTCAGCAGCAGCAGGATGAGAAAGCGCCAATCCCAGTAGGCATAGAAGTAGTAGCTGGCCAGGATCAGCGTTAGCTTGCGCCACCGCTGTCCGGGGACAACGATGAGCAAGGCCATGACGACCAGCAAGAAGGCCAGGAACTGAAAGCTGGAGAAAATCACGGCGTCACCTCCAAGGGCCGGGGAGCGCCGGCGCCGGCCTGTTGCAGATAGGCCAGGATTTGATCGGCGATGATTTGGTGGCCGTGTTCATTGAAGTGCCCAACGCCGAGGGTGGTGTTCTGAAAGCCGCGCGGCGGCTGCTGCGTCTGGAAGGCATGGAGCATTGGCTCGTAAAGATTCACCAACGGGATGTCCAGTTGCTGCGCCGCGCGCATCAGGGTATCGGGAGCATAGGTTGGCGCGGCATCCTTGCCAAAGGCCGGGATGTAGGTGTTGTAGACGATGACCAGCCGATCCCCCCAGATGTCGCGCAGCGCGCTCAGTTGAGCGACGACGGCGGCCTCTTGCCCTTCCAGCACGTCGAACGTATTGCCGGCCAGCTCAGACTGGGCCGCCTTGGTCTCGGCGCTGCCGGCCATGAAGCCGTCCGTTTGTAGCAACATGCGCAGGAAGAACTGGCGCACGGGTGTATCGCTGATCAGCGCCTGCGCGCCGCCGAGTTTCTCCGGCTTGACCAGCTTGGTAGTGGGGTCGGCCTGGAACTGGGCCAGCAGATCGGGGGCGTTGGCCAGCGGCAAGAAGTCCTGCTGATTGAGCATGACGAAGACGCGGCTGGGCGCGAACTCGCGATCCATATTGCGGCCGAAGCTGAGGTAGGTGCGGATGTCCTGACCGGCCATGCCCAGGTTCAGGGTCTGCACGGCGTGGTCGGGGTTGGCGGCGTTCCAGGTATCCTGAACGATCTCGGTAAACTTTTTGGCGTCAGAAACCTGCTTGGCCTCGACATAGGAGTCGCCCAGGAACAGGAGACGCGGCACGTCTGGGTCGAGCGTCTTGTCAACGACGAGGCCGTTGTCGCCATAGCTGGTCACGCCGTAGCCTTCCCAGGTGTAGAGTTGTGTCGTGCCCGGCGCGCCCACCAGCCGGTAGCCTTCGTACACGTCTTGGTCATACACGGTCCGGTCGCGGCCGATAACCAGCGTGTAGAGCGCGACCCAAATGACGAGCACCAGCGCGCCGGCGGCCGCCCAAGTGAGGGCCAGCCGCCCATACGCGCCAAGCTTCTGCGCCACGTTTTGAGCCGTCTTCGGCACAGCCGGGCCGGACAACATGCCGGCCGTCATCGGTGTTTCGCTTTTTCCTGTTTCCATAGCGCTACATCGTCGCTCCAAACATGCAGCAATCAGGCCCGCGGAGCGGATAAGCGGCGGTCGCTCAATGCTCCAGGGGCCTGATCTCTAATTGTTTGCGGCACAATCGTTTTTGCGGCCGTCAACATAGGCTTTGATGCCCTCGTGCAGGGGGCAGTCAATCTGGTCTACGGTGGTGTGAACCTGGGCCGGGTTGCCATAGACGACGGCGTGGGGTGGCACGTCTTTGGTGACGACCGACCCCGCGCCGACGAGGGCGTATTCGCCCACAGTGACGCCGGGCAGGATGGTGACGTTGACGCCGATGCGCGCGCCACGCTTGATAGTTGGGCCGCCGGCGTGGGTACACTCGGCGCAGAGGGGGCGCATATCGTTGGCGATGGTCACGCCGGGAGCCAGGAAGGCGTCGTCCTCGATGGTGGTGAACTGGGCGACGTAGACGTTGCTGTGGATCTTGACGTTGTTGCCGATGCGGCAGCCGTAGTCGATGACCGAATTGCTCCAGATGCCGACGTTGTCGCCGATGGAGTTCTCTTCGCGGATGACGACGTTGTGGCCCGTTTGCAGGCCGCGGCCGATGGTTGTGCCGACGTAGACGACCGTGCCGGAGCGCAGATGGGCGTCGCGGCCGATGCGCAGGGCGCGGTCGGCGATGGGCCGGCCGGTGGGGTAGCCGATGGCGACCGACTCGTCGATCGACTCCGGCTCTTCCATGATGACAGATTCGACTGAGCTAAGCATGGACGAGTTCCTTTTCGGCTTCCGGCTGGCTCTGGGGGTGGCCGTTGGTGGACACGGCAATCGCCTGTCCGCCGAGGTGCAGCGATTGCTGGGCCGCCTCGACGACCTGGACGACGCGCAGGCCGTTCAGGCCGTCGGTGCGCGGGCGCTTGCCCTCATTGATGCAGTCCAGGAAGTGCTGGCACTGCACGCGCAGCGGTTCCTCGAAGCGGATGTAGGGGCTGACCACATCGCCATAGTGGTAGGCAAAGCTGAACTCGCCGAAGGTGTCGGTGTGGCGAATGGCCTTGACGCCCTTGTCGTAGATTTTCACCTTTTCCAGCGGTTCGACGTCGTCGTAGATGACCATCTTTTTGCTGCCGACGACGGTAATGCGCCGCTGCTTCGACGGGTCGAGCCAGCTGGAGCGGATGTGGGCCAGGACGTTGTTGGGGAAGGTCAGGGTGGTATAGGCCACGTCTGCGATGCCCTCTTGCACACAACTGGAGGCATGGGTGCTGACGCTGACCGGGTCGGCGCCCAGCAGGTAGCGCAGGATGGAGATGTCGTGCGGGGCCAGGTCCCAGATGACGTTGGCCTTGGTCTGGAAGAGGCCCAGGCTGGCGCGGATGGCGTCGATGTAGTAGATGTCGCCCAGCTCGCCGTTCTGGATCATCTGCTTGAGGGCGCGGACGGCCGGGTTGTATTCGAAGGTGTGGCCGACCATCAGGATGCGGTTGGCCGCCTCGGCCACACGGATGAGGTCGATGGCGTCTTCGCTATTCAGGGTGATGGGCTTCTCGACCAGGACGTGCAGGCCATGCTCCAGGCAATCGCGGGCGATGGCGTGGTGGGTGGCCGGCGGGGTGGCGATGACGACCGCGTCCAGGTCCATGTCGAACATCTCGCGGTAGTCGCGCACCGCGTGTTCGATCTGCGGGAAGCGCTGGCGCATGCGGTTCATCGGCTCGACCTGGAGATCGGAGACGACGATGACGTTTGCGCCGGGGATTTCAACGAAGTTGCGAATAAGGTTTGGGCCCCAATAGCCGCAGCCAATGGCGCCGATGCGGAGATCGGTCATGTTAGCGAGCACCTTTGCCGTTCGTAACTGCTGTAACGGTCATGATGATGATTTTGATGTCCAGCCATAGCGTTTGCTGCTGGATGTATTCCACGTCCAGGCGCACCATCTCCTCAAAGCTGGTCGCGCTACGCCCCTTGACCTGCCACCAACCGGTCAGGCCGGGGATGGTGCGTAGCCGGTCGTGGTGGTGGTACTGGTAAAGTTCGACTTCGTAGGGGATGGGCGGCCGCGGGCCAACCAGGCTCATGTGGCCCAGCAACACGTTCCAGAGTTGGGGCAACTCGTCGAGGCTGGTCTTGCGCAGGAAGCTGCCGACGCGCGTGACGCGCGGGTCAGCCACCAACTTGTACTTGGCGTCTTCGGCCTGTTGGGCCGATTGTAGTTCGGCCATGCGCTTATCGTCGCCGGCGATGTAGGCTTCGATGAACTGGCGATGGAGAGTGGACTTGGCGTCGGTGCGCATGGTGCGGAATTTATAGATGGTGAAGGGGACTTCTTCCCACACTACCTGGCCATTGCGCACCCGGCGGCGCGCCGTGACGCGCTCCTGGCGGAAGATGGCCGGGCCGGGCGAGTCCCATTTGATCAGCAGGGCGATGAAGGCCATCAAGGGCAATAGGAAGACTAACGACAAGATGACGATGAGCAAGTCCATCGCCCGCTTGGCGACGAAGTAGGTTTCGCCGGTTGTAGCCTGGTGAGCGCCAATCGCCGGACCGGCTGACCACTGTAACACTTTTTGTTCTTCCATTGCGCCAGTTTCCTCTTTTACAGGAGATTCCAATACATTGCTCGTCGCTGTGGGCACGCTCATTGCGCTCTCCACCCTTGATAACATCGGAAACTTACGAACGCCCTAACGGTTCTTTCACGACCTGGCCCGTGGCTTGGACCTGAGCCTATGGTAGGCGGCGCACCTTACGGCCTGAGTTAAGGGCGAAAAGGCCCCTTTTTTGTCCAAACGAGGATATTTTTACATTCTGAAGTGTTGTAATAGCTCAATAATACTTGTGTCAGTGCGATTCGCTCTTTATAATGCGATCATCAACTATCCTCTGTGCCAGACAGTTTTGGAGGATGGGAAAACGGAGTAGTACCCGAATTGCATAAGTGATGGTGTCCGCACCGGGCATGGCGGCGATTGTGTTTGTGTTCCCAATCGTCGGCAACTGGTGAATGACGCCGCGCAACCGCGGCCAGTTTTGGGCCGCCAGGGAAGAGGATCTGTTATGGGCACAACCTACTATGTCTCCGCCGCCAACGGAAACAACAACAATCCCGGAACCGACCCGGCTCAACCTTTGCGCACCATCCAGGCGGCTGTCAACAAACTGCAGGCGGGCGATAGCGTCAGCATCCGAGGTGGCGTCTATGCCGAGCGAGTCTACATCCAGAAGCCGGGCACGGCCGAGTCGCCGATTCGCCTGGCCGCGTATGAGGGTGAACAGCCTGTCCTCGACGGGGTCGGGCTAAGCATTGCCGAGGACGCCGCGCTGGTGGTCATCCATCAGAGCCAGGATGTTGCGCTGAGCGGCCTGACCATCCGCAACTCCAGCGGTCGCGGCCTGGTTATCACCCAGTCGAGCCGCGTCACCGTCGGCGGCTGCACCATTGAGACGTGCTTCGCGGGTGGGCTACAGGCCATTCAGGACGACAAGCTGCTGGTTGAGAAATGCATCATCCACGACTGCGCCCGCCGCTTCATGGCCTATGGCCCGGGGCGACAGAACGTGGCCCTGCTGGCACAGCGCAGCAGTGATGTAGAACTTCGCGAGAACCGGGTCTATGAGAACTCCGACCAGGGTATCGTCATCTCCGTCGGTTGCCAGCGGGTCAGCGTGACCCACAACACCTGCTACGACAATCGCAACGGGCAGATCGGCGTCATCTCGGCCCAGGACGTCACCATCGATGCCAATCTGTGCTACCACACCGGGCGGGCGGAATATCTGAACCTGATGGGCCGGCGCGGCCCCGGCATCACCAAGGGCGACCTGGCGCTCTACCGCGATGGCGGCGCGTGGCACTCGCGCAACGTGCAGGTTAGCAACAACATCGTCGTCGGCTGCGGCGTGGGCTTCCAGACGGGCCAAGCGGGGGGGCGGCTGAGCGACCTGCGCCTGGCTCATAACACCATTCTCAACAGCACTGGTGCGGCCATTCACATCGGTCGGGGGCAAACCGGGCGTCGCAGCTACATCGAGAATAATCTGATCGTCTCCAGCAACAGTGACGAGACTGTTCTGGCCACGACGGGTCTTGGCATCGTCTGGCGCCACAACCTCTGGTCGAGCTATCCAGGTCAGGGGGCTTATAACCCGGCCAGTGATGTTATCGAGGCGGAGGCGGGGCTGGTCAACGTCACAGCGCCGATCGCGCCTGGCGCTGTGACCAGCGATCCTTACAAGCTGATCGAAGGCTCTGTAGCGATTAACCGTGGCATTCGGCACAATGGCGATACGCCGGTCGACTTCTGGGGTACTCCACGAGATCGCAAGCCCGACCTGGGCGCATACGAGTTCCAGGGCACGGCGGGCGACGTGCCGGACGACGACATCGAACTGCCGCCGGCCGGCACGCGCGTGACCAAGGATTTGCAGGCCCTCTACGACTTCAAAGAGGGTCAGGGGCAACAGGTGCGCGATGTGGGTAGCGTGGGCGAGCCGCTCCATCTGCGCATTGTCGATGCGGCCAATGTTAGCTGGCAGAGCGACGGCCTGCGGGTGACGGCGCCCACGCTCATCACGTCGGAGAGGCCGGCGCGCAAGGTGATCGATGCCTGCCGCGCCAGCAAGGAAGTGACGCTCGAGGTCTGGATTCAGCCGGCCAATGTCAGCCAGGATGGCCCGGCGCGTATCGTCTCTATCTCCGCCAGCAAGACCGAGCGCAACGTCACTTTGGGCCAGGGCCTTTATGGCAACTATGCGCCCGATGTCTATATGACCCGGTTGCGCGCGACCAGCACCTCGACGAACGGACTGCCCGCGGTGGTGTCGCCGGCCGGCACGGCCACGACCGAGCTGACGCACGTGGTCTATACGCGGCGCGCCGACGGGCGGGCGACGCTCTATGTCAACGGGCAGGACCGCGGCGTGCTGAATATCGAGGGTGATCTGAGCAATTGGGATGACCGCATGCCGTTGTTGTTGGCCAATGAGCTGAGCAACGACCGGCCGTGGTTGGGCGTCTTTCGCCTAACGGCGGTGTATTCGCGTGCGCTGGCGGCGGCCGAAGTGGTGCATAACTACGAGGCCGGCGCCGGCGGCGAAAGCGCGATCGTCGTCGAGTTCGGGCTGCTGTCCGGCTCCGCCTATGGCGTTGCGCCGCACAAGGTCGAGTTCGATGCCTCCAGTAGCACGGCTGTGGCCGGCATCGCGGGCTACTTCTGGGAGTTTGGCGACGGGCAGACGTCTGACCGGCCCAACCCCAGCTATATCTACCCGGTTCCGGGAATCTATACTGTCACCCTTGCCATTACCGACACCGCCGGAAACACAGCTAAGGTCACCAAGGAAGGGTTCATTGTCGTCGTCACTTCGCCCGTGCCGCCGTTGCCGTCGGAATTCGCGCGGTTTGTGCTGGTTGACGTGACGAACTCAACCGTTCTCGGCTTCGGTCTACAATATCCTGACCTGCGTTGCACAGTCAGCTGGAACCAGGACCCATACTACCTACTGACCTTTAGCGTCCTAGACGATGTACGCCAGTCCTGCGAAAGAGAGCAGGTCAAGCTCGTTTGGGTCGATGCATTAGAGGTCGCTTAGGGGGCGGCGCCAGTTACACCCAATGTAAGCTTGGTGTGCAACCTTAGGGGAGATCAAAATGGCTACTTACTATGTGGATGGCAATTCGGGCAATGATTCGGCCGATGGCGGCAGCGCGCGGCCGTGGAAAACGATTGGCAAGGCCAGCGACCGCGTGAACGCCGGCGACGAGGTGCGTATTCGCACGGCCGTCTATAACGAGACCGTGCGCTTCCGGACGCCCAACACGACCTGGCGCGCCGACACAGGCCACACGCCGGTGATCGACGGCCGTTATCATGAGGGCCTATTCAACAACGGCACCCTGCCGCACCCGGACGAGACGACCAATTTCCTGCCTCCCGGCAACGTCGGGGCGATGGTCAGCCTGTCCGAACCGGGCATCACGATCGATGGATTGACCGTGCAGAACGTGGCCGGTAGCGCAATTTCCGTTAGCGAGAGTAATTGCACGGTTCGCAATTGCCGGGTCGATTTTGCCTATAACTCCGGCATCAAGGCCAACACAACGGGCGCGCTCATCGATCATGTCGTGATTGAGAACAACGTTTGCACCCGCATTAGCGTCCGCTACTACGACCCGCTCCGGGTTGCCGGCGGCCAGGAGAGCGTTTCCGGCGTGCTCAAGATCGGTCGGACGCGCGACAGCATCGTCCGCAATAACGTTTTGGCCTATGGGCATGGTGAGGGCATCAACATCGGCAAGGCCAGCTATCGCACGCTGGTGGAAGGCAACATTGTCCACACGTGCAACCACGTCCACATCTACATTAACCGGTCGGTTGATGTCACCATCCGCAACAACCTGGTCTACCACCTCTACATCCCTGACTTCGTGGGCGACAACGACAAGCCGCCGGCGGGCATTGCCATCGGTGATGAGGGCGCCGAAAACGGGTCGTGGCCGCATAGTTCCGGAGGGCAGATCTACAACAATATCGTTGTTGGTCTGGGCACTCTGTTCTCCCTGCGCAATAATGCCAACTACTACGACACGCAAATGGAGAACTGTTACGTCGGCTTTAACACCTTCGTCGGCCGCGAAAAGACGTGGACGGCCGTTGCCATGGCGGGCAATATGAAGGGCCGCAACCATCGTAACAGCGTGTTTGAGAACAACATCATCTACAGCACCGGGCGGATCAGCACCGCCACCGGCGACCTAAGCGGTATTGCCTTCCGCAATAATATCTGGAGCGCGCAGCCAGATGCCGCCATGCGCGGGCCTGATGATCGCATTGGCGATCCGAATCTGGCCAACGCCATGGCCAGGCTTGTGGAGGATTTCCCGAAGCCCGATTCCAACATCGACGTGCATAACTACAGCCTGACCCAGCGCAGCACCCTGGCTATTGGCCGCGCCAGCGATGGTTCGCGCATCAATAACCTCCAGCCGCCGGATGTTCCCAAGGACTTCTTCGGCAACAACCGCGGCAGCAGCCGGGATATCGGCGCGCACGAGTTCGATGGCGTCGGCAGCGCCATCACGGCCAATTTCAGCATCGGTGCGGGCCAGCAATTGGGGCGCGTGCCCCACACCGTGGACTTCATCGATAGAAGCACGGCCGACCGGCCCATTGTCGCCCGCCTGTGGGATTTTGGCGACGGCCAGACATCGACGGAAACAAGCCCCTCGCACACCTATGAAACGGAGGGCGCGTTCACGGTTGCGCTGACGGTGACCGATGATCAAGGCCAGAGCGACACAGAGACACGCGAGAACTTCATCACAACCGAGATTGAGGAAACCGTCCTTCTCCCCGATACCTTTCGTCGCTTTATGGTGATCACCCAGGGCGCAACGCCCGAAGCGGCCGCCTATGGCACGCAGTTCCCCGACATGAGTTGCGTCGTTCTCTGGAAGGAGTCGCCGGCGCATATCCTCAATTTCGTCAGCATCGAGGACGCGCAGCGTGTGGTTTCACGCCTGGGCGAGATGGACCTGGTCTGGGTGGACGAATTGGGCGATCTGGACGCGCTGTTGCTGGGCGACGAAGATCTGGCAGAGGCGTGGCTGATGGAGGCCACCGCGCGCTAACGCGACCGGTCAGCTTCGCCAGGCCGAGAGATCGCGCTGGAGCATCTGCTCCAGTTCGGCGATGTCTTCGCAGTAGAAGGCGTTCAGGCGTTGCTGTAGAGCCGGCGGCATGGGCGGCGGTTCCTGCAAGTTCTGGTCGTGGGTCTTAACCAGAGCCGAACGCACTCCCTGGGGCACAAGCGGATCTAGCTTTTGCCTCAGGGGGTGTTTCTTTAGGCGCTCATAGAGACGGCCGAGCCGCTCGTTCTTCATCGCCCCGCCCTTGTTGCGCACAGTCATATCGGGCACGAAGGTGTCATCGATCTCCAGGAAGTGGCAGACGTCAACATAGGCGCCCAATGGGTCGCGCAGCAGATCATCAAACAAGATGACCTTGATCTGCTCCGGGGCGAACAGCGCGTACCAGTTGCGCAGCCAATGGGCGTAGAGGCCGTGGGTGAGGGCATATTCCCCCTCAACCAACGCCTCCTCGACCGGTCGATTCTCATCCCCCAACCGCACCTGATGCCAATAGACGGAGTAGGCCCGCTTAACCGGCTGGCGCAGGCTGAACAGCAGCTTGACATTCGGCAGCCGGTCGTGGATGCCCTGTGGGGCAATCGGACTGATCATGTAGTGAGGCGATACCTCACCGATCACTGACTGTTCGCCAGCCTCGGCGAAGAGGGTCGTGTATTGCTCCCACGTCTTGATCGGAAAGTAGAGGCCGCGGCCTTGCACGTGGTCGGGGTTATCGATCTCGTAGGCGAAGTAGCGTGGCTCCTTCAGGGGGCACATGTAGACGTCGGGATGCTGCTTAAGGTAGTAATTGAGGGACGTGGTGCCGGCCTTGAGCGCCCCGCCGACGATGAAATTAGGCAATCGCATGGTTATGGCTCGCTTCGCGGTGTTCGCTGTCACGGCAGCAACAATGGTTCTAATTACGCGCCTGCTGCGGCTCCGGCCGGCGCGCCCTGGAGCCGCGCAGGGCATAGCGGATGCGACCAAACTGGTCCTTGGTATATTGGCGTAGCTGCCGCATGCGCATCTCGGCATCGCTCAGTTGCAGCTCTGGCCAGTCGCGGCCGGGCGTCGGGGCGGCGATATCGTGAGCCAGCAACATGGCTTCGATCTGGTCAATCTCGGGGCATTCGCGGCGCAGGCGGGTGATGTGCTCCTGGAGCGCGGCCGTGTTTGGCTCTTCATAGTAGACGCGACGATGGTGGCTTTCGGCCGCGCCCAATTCGCGCGTACCCTCGGCGCGCCGGCGCACGTCCTGGTATTTGTCGCTGTCCTTGGCATACAGGTGGATGCGCGAGGACAGATTGCCGCCCAGAACGTGGTGACGTTTCTCCCAGAAGCGCTCTTTGCCCTCAAAGAAAGGAATCTCCAACTGCTTGCAGGCCGCCCGCAATGTAGTCTCCTGGTCATGGGTGTAGTGACCATATTTGACCGCGCGCCACTGATCGATAAACGAGTAGTACAGTTTGTGATAGCGCGGCCAACTGCCCAGTTCGGCGCCATCTTGCAGCCGGTTGCGCTTCTGAAGCGAGTGGGCGAACTCGGGCAGCGTCTTCCATATCATGATATGGCGCACGTCATACCCCTTGCGGGCCAGGCGCTCGCTCTGCTCGTCGACCCAAACGATGTTCTTGCTGGCGTCAACGATGAATTCCACTTCGGGGTTCAACTCGAAGATGGAATCGTAGAGGTTGTCCTCGCCACGCTGCTTGACGCGCTCCCATAGCGTGCAGGCGGGGTCGCCACAGCCGCACACCCACGTGCCGCGCACGAAACGCTCCTTGGTCGGGCGAAACAGGTGGCGAATCTCCCCCGCGCCGAAACCGGCCGGATCATTGGCCAGGGTCAGATGGAAGAAAGTCGAGCCACTGTACGAAGTTCCCCCGACGAAGATGACTTTTTTCGTCATTCACTTGCCTCCGTAATGCGTCCCAGATGGGCCGCAACCCTTATTAAACCGGCAGTGGCTTACGATGCCAATTAAGCCGACCCAGGTCGGGAATGGATTCGGGCTGCCCCTGACGCCATCTTCGGCGTATAATCCACCCTCAGACGTGGCGCAGCGGTAATCACACGCCTGGCCCGTCGAGATGAGTGTCCATGAAGATCGCCCCCTTCTCAACCGAGAACTTCTTCGCCCGCTACGAGTTCACCACGCCCCACCTGCTCTGCGCTTCGGATTGCGAGACGCTGACAACGGGCGAGTTGCTGCGGCTGGCGGGCCTGGACGCGGCCGACCTGCTGGGCCAGCGCCTCGCCTACACCGATTCGCAGGGCGACCCGGCGCTGCGGGCGGCCATCGCCGCGCTCTACGACCGGGTCAGCGCCGACGAGGTCGTCGTCCTGGGCGCGCCGGAAGAGGGCATCTATCTGACCATGCGGACGCTGTTGGAGCCGGGCGACCACGTCGTCGTGCTGACGCCGGCCTATGACTCGCTGCGCAACCTGGCCGCGCACGTCAGCGGCAATGTCACGCCCTGGCCCATTCGCGCCGTGGCCGGCGGTTGGGCGCTCGACCCGGCCGAACTGGAGCGGCTGATGCGGCCGGAGACACGCCTGGTCGTCGTCAACTTTCCCCACAACCCCACCGGCCATCTGCCCACCGCGGCCGAGTTCGCCGCTCTGCTGGACATCGTCCGCGCCCGCGGGGTGTGGTTGCTGTGCGACGAGATGTACCGCGGGCTGGAGCGCGACCTAACCGACCGGCTGCCATCGGCGGCCGACCTGTACGAACGGGCCATCGTCCTGGCCGGCCTGTCGAAGACCCACGGCCTGCCGGGGCTGCGCGCGGGCTGGCTGCTGGTGCGCGATCCGGCCGTCCGCGCCGCGCTCATCAACTGGAAGCACTACACCACCATCTGCCCGCCCGCGCCGACGGAGCGGCTGGCCACGGCGGCGCTACTGGCCCATGCGCCGCTGGTCGAACGCAGCCGGGCGCAGAT
>JAIBAS010000536.1 GCA_019695075.1 Promineifilum sp.
GGTGAGAACGCCCAGGACATCATCGACGAGATCCACGGCGTGCTGGGGCCGGTGCTCGTGCCGGCCTACCTGGACAACCTGTACCCATTCCGCTGGCAGCCAACCGCGACGACCGGCGGGAAGCGCGTCGGCAGCCTGACGGCCACGACCAGCATCCCGACCGATTCGGCCGAGAACAACAACTACCACGACATCATCCTGATGGCCGCGTTCTACCACAACGGGACGCCGGCCGAACTGGAGGCGGCCGAGCGGGCGATTAATGGGGTGGAGGCGGCCGTGTGGAACGCGCTCATCCCCCACCGGGCGGCGCACTGGAACCGGATTGAGCCGCCGCGGCCGAGTATTAAGCCCGGGGCGCCGGAAGGGGCGGCGAATTGGAGGGCGGTGTATATCTATATTCGGGCTTCGCGGACGTGAAATCTCTGGCTGTCAGGATGTACTCTTAGGCTTCATTCTTAACAGTCCTAGCATTGCGTTTGCCCTGTTGTAGCGTTCCAGCCTTGAAGGCGTCGATGGTCTCGCGCGGCCGTCGGCCCATGTTGCGGTAGCCCTGGTGCGGGCGCTGGGTGTTGTAGTAGACCAGCCAGTCGTCTAGCGCTGCCTGCAATTCGTCCAGAGTCGTGAACTGGAGCCGTGAGACGCGGGAGCGGAAGAACTCCTCCTTGACGGTGCGAATGAACCGTTCCACGAAGCCATTGGTGTGGGGATGCTTCACCTGTGTCCGGCGATGCTCGATGTCGTTCAGCGCCAGATACAGTTGGTAAGGGTGTTCTGGGGTGCCGCAAAACTCTGTGCCGTTGTCGGTCAGGATCGCTTCAACCGCTAGTCCCTGCTCGGCATAGAAGGGCAACACCTCATTATGCAAGACGGCGACCGCTGCTTCCGGCTGTTTGCTCGGATACAGAAAGGCAAACCCATAGCTGGAGAAGGTGTCGACCACAGCATGGAGACGCAGAAAGCCCTCTTCCCACTTGCCGACAGCGCTGGTGTCCTGGCAGAGGAGTTCACCCGGTCGGCGGCTCTCCACATGTCGCCGCTCCCGCCAGATGGGATTCTCCTGGATGAGGAACTTCAACTGCGTCTCTGTCGGTTCCAGTTGCCCGACGTCGGCCAACTGCTCCAACCGCAACCAGCGGTCGTAGCGTCCGCGCAAGCCCTGCTTGTTCAGGATGTTTTGCACCGTCGGATAGCTGACCAGTATCCCTTCCTGGCACAACAGGTCGCTGATGAAGTTGCAGCCGCGGCTGGGGTTCTCCAGACTCAGCGTTACGATGCGCTCAACTGTCTCCGGCGGCGTGGTGAACGGATGGGATTTGACGATGGGCGGCAGATCTTTCAGTCCCTCCAGACCGCGCTCCTCGAACCGCTTCTTGTACTCGTAGAAGGACGTCCGGCTGATGCCGCGCTGCCGGCAGGCTTGGCTGACACTGCCCAGGGTTTGGGCCAGCTCCAGCACACTCAGCTTCTGCCGTGCGACTTTGACCGCAGGATCCGTGTTCATGGTGTCTCTCCTTGATTGGTTCTGTATGGTATCAGATCGTCAAGAATGAAACACTAGAGTACAGGACTACTGAGCGGCTACGCGCTTCGACCGGATGTTCACTCCATCGGTGCTTGATGGAACAGCTGAAAACTACGCCATTCAGCAGCGCGATAATCTCGGCGATGCGCACAATTGATTGGATACGATAATTGGCTAGTATTAGAATGGATTAGTTCCTAAAGCCAGTATCTTTCGAACTGTCGATAGCCATGGCCGACCTATATTCTTTCCTTGCACGAGGCTATTTTCCGCCCAAACTGCCTGCACCATTTTCAACTGAAAGACTCGCTCAAGTGCTTTCAGCCCAATCCTCTACCTTGCCGTCAAGATTCACAGACGGGCGGATTAAGGCCAAGCTTGCACATCACAGTGTGGCGCGCACCGGCATTCGAAGGAGGCGAATATCGTTTCCCAATCCTGTAACACAGTATCGATTGTTCAAGGTGATCGCAGAGAACTGGCTCGAATTAAGCAGTTTCGCAATGAGAGGTGACGTTTCCTTAAGCAAACCCAAAAGTGGGCAATCCACAAGCCGGGCAATTGTCATGGAGTATGGATTTGATGATTTGCCCGGGAGAAGAATGCGACTAAGGGCGACTTCAAGATACATACTCAAAGCGGATATTGCGCGTTGTTACCCGTCAATCTATAGCCATTGTCTACCTTGGGCACTACACGGAAAGAACTTCGCTAAAAGCAATCGGGGCGACGAACATCTAGGCAATCTGCTGGATAAGTGTGTCAGACAAGGCCAAGATGACGAAACTGTTGGATTGCCTATAGGTCCAGATTCATCATATTTGCTTGCCGAAGTGATTCTTAACACAATTGATGAACAACTTCTTCGGGCTCTCGGTAGTATAAACGGTATCCGGTACTCGGATGACTATGAATTTGGGTTCCGAACCGAGGCTGAAGCGCAATCAGGCTTAAGCACATTAGAGTCGCTACTAGGTGACTATCACCTCCACCTCAACCAACAAAAGACAAAGATCATTCCCTTACCGCTGCCTGCTGATTCCGTGTGGGTTCCGAAACTCCGCAACTTCGGGTTTCGCACCTCTCGCAGAGGACAGGCTACTGATTTATCTACATACTTTGACCTGGCTTTTGAGTTGTATCGGCAGTATCCAGATGACCATGTTCTGAACTATGCCGTTGCACGTCTTTCACCTAGAACGGATCCATCGGAGGCTATCCATAAAGATAACTGGGCTTTGCTCCAAGACTTCTTGTTTCAATGTCTAATGGTCGAAACAGGGACCTTTCTCAAAGTAATAGAGTTACTTATCCAATACCACAAGCTCGGATCTGACATAGATGTAGCTTCTATTGATGATATGCTAAACGCCTTAATACCTGAGCAGTGCGCACAAGATCGCGGTAGTGAGCTTGCCTGGTCTATATGGTCGATGATCTTCTTTGGAATCAAAATCAGACCTGCCGCCGCTATGGCACTGTCGTCTGTAAGGGATAGCGTCGTAGCGATCTTAGCATTAGATGCCAATGCGCGTCATCTTATTCCTTCAGGACTCGACACTTCAGCTTGGGAGAAGGTTGTAAGCGAAGACAGCCTCTACACGGAGAACTGGTTGCTTGCTTATGAAGCAAACGTGAAGGGTTGGCTTCCACAATCAGGCAAAAAGGATCTTGTTGCTCAGGATCCATGCTTTGGCTACTTGAAAAATCAAGGGGTTCAATTCTATGAAGCCGCGAAACTGCCTCTTGCCGTCCCTGCCGGAGCCACTTTTGATGACGATATGATTGCTCCGTTGTTCGAGGATTACTTCTACTAGCCGAGATGAGAATCGGCAGGTACATACCTCAGCAGTAAACTCACTTTTCTGCCGGCACGGCATTATGGTGTGGCTAATCCACTACAGTACACGCCTGCCCCTTGCCCCTGACTGGTTGTCTCCTGAATGGTCTTGCCGGCCACAATAATGCGGCAGGTTAGCACACCAGTCTGAGTATCCCGCATGGCTGCAAATACTTCGACGAATGCACCCATTGGTGCCTGAACTGTAGTCTCCTGGACTTGCCCTGCCGATAGAGAAATTTGTTCTTGTGTGCGATCTTCTTGTCCGCTACTGAACCACACATCAATTGAGAGGGTTGACCCGGCTTCATTTTCAGTCACTAACTGATAGGTTACGGGGATCGTTGTCGGAGTTGGGGTCAATGTAGGCGTTGGCGTGACGGTCGGTGTCTGGCTCGGTAAGGGAACAACAGCACTTGTGACGTTGGCGGGCTTGGTAGCCCAAGCCAGTAAGATCGCAAGCAAAACCATAATCGCGATGCTGAAGCCTGTTATTCCACGCCAGACCGTGACGCGGATAGGTTTATCAGACTTTGCCTGTGAGTTAGAGGTTTGGCCGACCATTCTCTAGCCTCCACTGCCAGTTTCCCTAGCGTATGCTGCGTCGCGCTGCAGCCATCTGACAAAACGTGTAGCAACTCTCGGGAGAACATTAGGCCAAACGACAAATAGCCCAATGCCCAGCAGGGCAAGGAAAGCCGCCGTGGAGGAAGAACCAAAAGCCCAAGTCACGAGTATCAGAAGAAAGGTTGCGACGGCGATGTAGTTGCGCAGGACTTCTATTTCCTGCATGTCGGTATTCTCTTGACGAAGTTTTGCCATTTCAGTAATGGCTTCCACAAGATGGTTATTGGTGTTTTCGCTCGGAAGTGTTGTCGCCGTCGTTAGCGCCTCTTCTCTGCTAGGAAGTGACAAGTAGCGACGGAGGCTATACCCAACATCATCACTATGAATTGGTGAGCTTGCGACATTGCCTACAAGAGCAAGGAGCGATTCAGCATCTACCACAGCAGCCAGAGCTGCTAATGCTTCTGGGGATTCTTTCTCCGCATGCCATCTAATAATGGCCGCGGCACCAGACAAAAATAATGGGAGATCATCAATAGACACGTCGTTGATGGTCTTGGGGGGAGCAGCAAGAAATGTATTGGCGAGTATATCGGCTACATCAGGTTGTAGTTCAAACCATTCTCTAGGACTGAAGGAATCGCGCGGGTGAAGAATGAAGCGAATGCTGATAGATTTTCGCGTGTCACTAAAAAATTGATGAAGCCATTTCTCAAATATTGGTGCACCTGGCATTTCGACAACGGTTGCCGAATCTGACATGCCAGTGAAATACCCTCTGATTCGCTCGACAACTTCTGTTCCGCCTTCTGCACCAATGGCCGTGGACGTAACCCCAATTTTGGTCAACCCAGTCCGTTCTTCGCTGCGTATGAGATAGAGCTTCGGTATCATTAACGCGCACTCCTACTAATTGCCTCTGGCTAGAACATATGAGCATAAATACTAGCATCGGCGTATTCTTTGGTCAATCCAAGGATGCTAAACTGTGCGAGTAGCCCTCTTTCTCAACAGCATTTTGAAGCAGGTTGACACTGTCAATGGAGGCTTTTAACTGGCGGACAACCTCCCGATCCGCGCCTCGCAGACGTGACAACCGCCCCGGCAAAAACGGCTGTAGGCCCCCTCTACAATCGGCCATAGACCTGCAACTCCAAGCAGACCCTACAGGAGCCCACTATGGCCGTAACCCAGAGTCACATCCCCACCATCAGCGATGCCGTCGTTGAACTGGACCTGTCCAATCTCGGCACGTTCACCGCCCAGAACACGATCACCATCCAGGGTGAGATCACCGAAGTTGCCGTCTCGGGCGGCGACTACACCACGTCCAACCTGCCCGTCCTGAACGGCACCGTCTTCACCAGCACCGGCGAGAAGCAGCCCTATGAAGTCACCGTCACGGCCGTGTACACGGAAGGCCACGCTAGTCACACGGCCAT
>JAIBAS010000515.1 GCA_019695075.1 Promineifilum sp.
CCCGGCGGCCCACAGCCGCGACAGGGCGCGCGGCGGGCGCGCGCGGGCCAGATCGCGGCCCGACCAAACGCCTACGCCCAGCAGCAGCAGCAACAACAGCCCGCCGAGGGCGCCGAAGTCGAGCGCCGTCTGGAGATAGAGGTTGTGCGCGTCTTCGATGACCGCCGACTGGGCCACCGGCGTCAGCGGGTAAACCAGCCGGGCCAGCAGGCCAAACGCGCCCAGGCCCATCCCCCAGACAGGATGGTCGCGGACGCCGTCGAGCGCCTGGCCCCAGATGCCCAGGCGCGGCCCGACGACGCTCTGCCACGAGTTGGCCCCGGCGAAGACAAACCATTCGCGCAGCGGCGACAGCACCACCGCCGCCAGCAGCAGCACGGCCACGCCCAGGCCGATGAGCAGCGTCTTCCGGCGTGGCCGCGCGCCGAGGAGCAGGGCCAGCAGCGCGCCGAGCGCGCTGGCCGTCAGACCGGTGCGCGACTGGGTGAGTACCAGCGCGACCAGCAAGAGCAGCAGCAGCGGCACAAGGGCCGCCAGCAACCGCCGCCGCTGTGTCCACCACGCGCCGGCGGCCAGGGCCACAGCGAAGGGCACGAACAGCGTCAGCACCCCGGCCACTTCGTTAGTCGGCAAGCCGCTTTCCCAGCCGAGCCGGGTCGCCAACCAGCCCGTCTGAGGCAGGAAGAAGAGCTTGTCCACACTGCGCATGGCCAGCGGGGCCAGCAGGCCGATAAAGCCGCCGAGGGCCAGAAAAGCCCACGTCGGCCCACTGAGCTGCGTCGAGCGCCGGCCGTTGCGCCGGGCATATGGCGACGCCGGCCAGTTGGCGATGGCGTAGAACAGCGCCATCGACCAGGCCAGCGTCGCCGCGCGCGGCCAGCTAACCGCCCACGGCGCGGGGCTGAGCAGCATGGCCGCCGGCAGAAACACGAAAGCCAGCGCCGCCACCGGCCAGGTGAGAGGCATGGGCCGGGAGAAGCGCCCCGTGCGCCCGCGCCGGACGACGAACGGGACGGCCAGGAGGGCCAGCGCCGCCAGCGACAGTGGCCGCGGCGCCCAGCCCGTCGCCAACAGAAAGGGCGCGGTCAACGCCAACACGGCCACATCGACCGCGCTCGTTCGCAGAGAAAGGGCGCGTGATTTAGAGCGGTTGGCGAGTGGCTCGTCCACAAACTCCTCGGGCGATAGCTAGGCGCTAGACAGCGACCGGGCACGCCAGCTACGGGGCCGACGTGTTCCCGCCGGGGCCTGGCGGCGTCTTGGTAGGCTGAACCGTGCCGAAGGTGGGCGGCGTCGAGGTCGCTCCAACGGCCGGCGGCGTCGAAGTGGCCCCAAAGATGGGCGGCGTCGAAGTGGGCCCAAAGATCGGCGGCGTTGAGGTCGGCAAGGTGGGCGGCGTTGAAGTGGCGTTCGGCCGCGGCACGGAAGTCGGCCGTGGGGCCGGCGACGTCGGGTCGCCCGGCTCCGGCACCAGCGGTTCCGGCGTGGGCACAACGACGATCGGGAACGACGGCGTCGGGAAGATGATGATCAGCGGCGGCGTGGCGAAGATCGCCGGGAAGGTCGGCGTGGGCCGGTTGGGCCGGGTTGTCGTCGTCGCCGCCGGCGTAGCCGTGGCCGTGGCCACGGGCAGCAGGACGATGACGCCCACCGGCGGCAGCCGCAGTTCCAGGCCCGGCGTCAGGTCCGGCGAGGCCAGGCAGTTGGCGACGATGATCTCCTCCGGCAGGAGACCGCGGGCCGCGGCCAGCGATTCAACCGTGTCGCCCGCCTGCGTCACGTAGGGAACCCACCAATCGGGCGCGCGGCACTCGGCCGTGGCCGAAGCCCCGGCAAAGAGCGCCGTGGCGGTCGCGGCGACGCTGTCGATCGCGGCGCTGTCTGTGGTCGCCGTCGCCTCGGCCGCGGTCGGCGTGGCCCCGGCCGCGCCGAGAGCAGTGGCCGTGGCCTCGGCGTCCGCGCCAACGGCAACTGCCGCGCCGTCTGTCTGCCCGACGCTCATGTCTACCGTGGCCGCCAGCGTCGGCAGAGTCACGATGGCCCCCTGGGAGCCGGCGCGGTCACGCCCGCCTAGGAAGGTCAGCACTGCCCAGCCGGCCAGGGCCAGCATGGCCAGCAGCAACAGGCCCAGCAGCACTGAGCGCGGCTCGATGCCAGAAGAGCGCGCCGGCCGCGCTGTCATCGCGGCATCGTTTTGGAAGTCGGGGTGAATCGGCTCGTTGTAGGCGACCGGGGCGCGCCCCGCCCCCAGGGCCATACCCGCGGCCACAGCGGCGGCCGGGGCGATGGCCGAACCAACGTTCTCGCCCATCCAGCGCGGCGATTCTGGCGCGTCTACAGTTGCCGTGCCCGCGACGGCCGTGCCCGCGACGGCCGTGCCCACCGCCGCGGTGCCCACGGCAATGGCGGCCACCGGCACAACTTCAGCGCGCTCCGGCTGCTCGTTGGCGCTGTACTGCCGGTAGACAGGGCACGTCTCGTACTGGTGCGAGAGGCAGTAGTTCTCCTGGTGAATAGAGCTGATCGGGATGGGGAAACGCGAGCGAAAACAGTGGTTGGCCTCCGAAGGGAAGGCCAGCGCGGTTCCCGGATCGGCCGGCGTCCCCAGAAAGGGACACCGACCCGGTACGTTATTCACTCCGCCGGCCGCGCTGGGCCGGCGGAGCAAGGGTGGCCGATAGGTGGCGCTTTGAGCCATGATGCATCGATTCCATTACGATGTCTACATCTACATGTCTACATCTACAGCGTCTACAACGTCAGGAAGCAACCGTCAGGAAACAACCTCTTCGCCGATCTTGCCGGGCTTGCCGCTGAACATCGTGGCCAGGCCTTTGCCGGCGCGCCGGCCGTCGCCGTTGGCGGCCACGGTCTCGGTCGCCGTCGTCTCGACGGTATAGTCGTTCTCGTAGCGGTAGTAGCCGTAGTAGTTGGCGTTCTTGCGCGGCACGCGGTTCAGCACCACGCCAACCACGTGCGCCCCGGCCCGGTTCAACTGGGCCAGCATCGCCTTGGCGGCCTCGGCGTGGGTCTTGCCCGGCTGGATGACCAGCAGGACGCCATCAACCTTGGCCGCCAGCACCGTGGCGTCGGTGACCAGGAACGGCGGGCTGTCGATGATGACCACCGAGGCCGATTCCACCAGGCGGGCCAGAATCTGGACCATGCGCGCCGAACCGAGCAACTCGGCCGGGTTGGGCGGCAGACTGCCGCTGGTGATAACGGCCAGGTCCTTGACCTTCGAGTAGCGGGCCACGTCGCGGATGTCCATCTGGCCGCGGAAAACGTCGCTCAGACCGATCTGGTTCGACATGCCCAGAGCGCGATGGACGCGCGGCCGGCGCAGGTCGCCCTCCAGCAGGATGACCCGCTTGTTGGCCTGGGCCATCACCGCCGCCAGGTTGCTGGCCACGGTCGTCTTGCCCTCGCTGGAGCCGGGGCTGGTGATGAGGATGGTCTTCAGCGGCTTATCGACGCTGGCGAACTCCAGATTGGTGCGCAGCGTGCGGAACGTCTCCGCCAGGGGCGAGCGTGGGTTAGAACTGACGTAGGGGACGCCCTCACTCTTTTCGATGGCCGCCTCGTTGACGACATAGCCGACGACGGGCAGACCCAGCACATTGGCCACGTCCTGCGGCGTCTTCACGGTATCGTCGAGATACTCCAGCGTGAAGGCCAGCGTGCCCGTCAACAGCAGGCCCAGGATCGCGCCCATGATGATGTAGCGTAGCGGCCCCGACTGCACCGGGACGCTGGACGGCGCGGCGCGCTCCACTTGCACGACGTTGGGCGTGTTCTCCAGGCGGGCCAGCCGGACGGCCTCGTAGTTGCTCAGCAGCGTCGAGTAGAGCTGCCGGTAAAGCTCCAGATTGGCCTGCTCGATGTCGCGCAGATTGGTGGAGGCCTCGGCCGAGTCCGTGCTCGGCAACGGCGCGAGAAGCTCGGCGTAGTTATCCTGCGCCAGGTCTAGCTGGAACTGTTTCTGGGCCAACTCGGTGCGCTTCTGGGTCAGCAGGTTGCGCTGTTCCAGCGTCAGCGCCGCCGGCGGCTGGCCGGCCACGGTGACCTTGGGGGTCAGGTCGTCGATGTCCTGCTCCAGCCGGGTGATCTCGGCCAGGAGCGAGTTGATCTGCTGTTCCAGTTCGACCTTCTGCGTCTCGACCTGCTGCGTCTGCGCGGCGATGGTCTCCTCGGAGCGCTGTTCGACCTGGTCGCTCAGGTTCGACAGTTCCTGCTCGACCTCAGCCACCTGCGCTTGCAGGCTGTCCTCGGACGACGAGAAGCGTGAGGATTGCAGCGCCTCGTTCTGGTCGATGAGCACCTGGACGAGCGTATTGGCGATCAGCGCCGCCCGCTCCGGGTCGGTGTCGCGGATGACGACCTCCAGCAAGCCCGTCTCGCCGACGCGGTCGGCGCGAATCTGGGACGTATGGACGGTCGTGCCGACCTTCTGGCTGGTTGCGTCGAGGATGGGCTGAGTGAAGAGCAATTCCAGATAGGTATCGGCCATTTCCTTATTGGCTTTCAAGGTCGTGGAGGTGGAGGTGCTGCTGTTGCGCACCGGCTCCATGACCAGGATTTTGGCCCGCGCCTCGTACTCCGGCGTCTGATAGATGCTGAGGACATAGCCAATGCCGCCACCGACCAGCACACCGATGGTCAGCAGCCAGGCCCAGCGTCGCACCAACTGAAGAATGAGTTTGAGTTCCATACCCGTACTACCCTGCCACTACAGTTTTCTACCGCTACAGCTTACATCGAATACCCCGATTCAAGAGGAAAAAAGGGGTGAAAAACGGCCTTGCGCGGGTCAGTTGGCCCGGCCTCCTGCGGCTACAGTTGCGTCTGCCCGCGCGGCGGCCAACGCCTCGGCCGCCGCGGCCACGACCATCTCCAGGTCGCCCGACGACATGCCCGGATAGAGCGGCAGCGTCACCTCGCGCGCGGCCACAGCTTCCGTGAGGGGCAGGTTCGGGCCGCCGTCGCGCCGGTAGAGACTGAAGAGGTGGACGGGCGGGTAGTGGATGCTCGTCTGGATGCCGCGGGCCTTCATCTCGGTCATGAAGCGCGTCCGGTCGCTGCCCGGCGGCAACAGCGCCGGCCGCAGGTGGTGGGCCGACACGCCCCGCGCGCGGGCATAGGGCAGCCCCAACTCCGGCGCGGCGACGGCCAACTGGGCGCGGTAGGCGGCGTCGAGATGCGCCCGTCGCCGGTTGTTGGCCGGCAACTTGGCCAATTGCGCCCGGCCGATGGCCGCCCGCAACTCGTCGATCCGGTAGTTGTAGCCCGGCGCGACGACATCGTAGCTGAAGGCGTGGCCGCGGTGGCGGTCCCAGGTCAGCGTGGTCATGCCGTGCGAGCGCAGCAGGCGCAGCCGCTCGGCCAGGCCGTCGTCGTCGGTGGTCAACATGCCGCCCTCGCCGGTGGTCATGTTCTTGTTGGCGAAGAAGCTGAAGCAGCCGATGCGCCCCCACGTGCCCAGGGCGCGGCCATCGAGGCTGCCGCCGGGCGCGTGGGCCACGTCCTCGACGACATCCAGCCCATGCCGCTCGGCCACGGCCAGCAGCGCGGGCATATCGGCGGCATAGCCGCCGTAATGGACGACAACGATGGCCCGCGTGCGCGGTGTGATCCGCGCGGCCACGTCGTCCGGCGAGAGGCTCAGGTCGTCCTCGCTGCGGATGTCGGCGAAGACCGGCGTCGCCCCGGTATAGCGGACGGCGTTGGCCGTGGCTACGAACGTCAGCGAAGGCACGATCACCTCGTCGCCCGGCCCCCAGCCGAGAGCCATGCCGGCCAGGTGCAGCGCGGCGGTGCAGTTGGTGACGGCCAGGGCGTGGGCCGCGCCGGTCAGCGCGGCGAAGTCGGCCTCGAAGGCGGCCGTCTCGCCGCCCATCGACAGCCAGCGCCGGCGCAGCACGGCCAGCACGGCCGCCTCTTCCTCCGCTCCCAGGTCGATGTCGGCCAGGGGCACGCGCCACTGCCCATTAGTCTCGGCCATGTCTTTATCCTCCTCGCCCGTGGCCCGCGCCGGCCGCGCCGTTGGCGCTCACAACTACGGGCGGCTCCGGCGGCAGGAACGCGTCGCGCAGCCGGTCGAAATCTTCCACGGCGCGCTCGTAGTCGTCGGCGCGGCCCAGGTCTTGCCAGTAGCCGTCGAACGGGAAGCCGCTGACGATCTCGCCGGCGGCAATGAGGCGCTTGACCAGGTCGGGGAAGTCGAGGTAGGCGTTACGCGGGATGAAGTCGAGCACGCGCGGCTCGAAGACGTAGATGCCCATGCTGACCATGAAGTCATAGGTGGGCTTCTCGATGTAGCCGGTCACATGGCCGGCCTCGTTCTGCTGGATGACGCCCAGGTCGATGTAGACCTGGCGGTGGTGCATGGCGATGGTGGCCGCCGCGCCGCTGCGGCGGTGGTGGGCCAGCAGTTCGGCCAGCGGCAGCGTCGTCAATACGTCGCCGTTGGACACCAGGAAGGTGTCGTCCAGGCCCTCGACCAGCGACAGCGGCCCGGCTGTGCCCAGCGGCGCGTCCTCATAGCTATAGCGGATGTCCATGCCCAGTCGCCGCCCGTCCTGGAAGAACAGGCGCAGCATCTCGGCCAGATGGCCGACGGTCAACACGGCCTCGTCCACGCCCGCCCGCCGCATCTGGCGCAGCAGAATCTCCAGGATGGGCATGTCGCCAATGGGCATGAGCGGCTTGGGCAGAATGGTGGTATAGGGCTTCAGGCGCGTGCCCTTGCCTCCGGCCAGAATGACGGCTTTCATGATACCCTCCTAGACCTCGTAGCGTCCTACGCGGTAGAAATCGAGATGGTCGCCGATCCACGCCACCGTCTGGCGTAGACCGTCGTCGAGCGACCACACCGGCTGCCAGCCCAGCATCCGCCGCGCCCGGTCGTTACCCGACAGCAGGCGCAGCACCTCCGACTTCTCCGGCCGCAGTCGCTCCGCCTCGGTGACGATGGCCACCGGCCGGCCAACCAGGGTGATGACGCGCTCGGCCAACTCGCCGATGGCAATGTCGTCGCCTGTGCCCAGGTTGATCTCCTCGCCGGTCACGTCCGGGGCCAGCGCCGCCCGCAGGAAGCCAGCCACAGTGTCGCCAACGTAGGTGAAGTCGCGCCGCGTCGTCAGGCTGCCCAGGCGGATACAATCGGCCGTCAGCGCCTGGGTGATGATGGTCGGAATGACGGCGCGGGCCGATTGCCGTGGGCCATAGGTATTGAACGGCCGCACCGTCACCGCCGGCAGGTCGTAGGAGCGGTAGAAGCTCTCCACCAGCTTGTCCGCGCCGATCTTGCTGGCCGAGTAGGGCGATTGGCCTTGCAGCGGATGGCTTTCGTCCATCGGCGTGAATTGGGCCGTGCCGTAGACCTCGCTGGTGGAGGTATGCACCAGCCGCTCGACGCCGTGGGCGCGGCAGGCCAGCAGGACGGCCAGCGTGCCCATGAAGTTGGTCTCGGCCGTCTCCAGCGGGTGGCGATAGGAGTAGGGGATGGAGATGATCGCCCCCAGGTGGAAAACGACGTCGCAGCCGGCCACGGCGCGCGCGACGGCGGCCCCGTCGCGCAGGTCGCCGGCGACGATCTCGACTTCGGCCAGCACCTCGGCCGGCAACTGGCGCAACAGCCCGGCGTCGCCGCGCGAGTTGTAGCGCACGAAGGCGCGCACGCCGGCCCCGGCCCGCGCCAGAGACTCGGTCAGGTGACTGCCAATGAAGCCGCCCGCGCCCGTCACCAGGACGCGCTTGCCGGTCCAATCGCTCATATCGGTTAGATACTCCTTACTTGTCGTCGGGCGCGGCCCGGCCGGGGAGCCGGGCGAACACGCGCCGTCGGGCGCTGGTCGGCCCGTTGTTAGCGGCGGCTAGTCGCTGACGAGCTGCCGTTGCCGCGTTCGCACCTGTTCGCGCACCGCGTCCCAAGCTTCGGCGGCGATCAGGCCATCCAGTTGGCGCAGCCAGCTATCCATTTCCGCGCCGCTGGGCATCGGCGCGGCCGGCGCGGCCGGCGTGCTGTTGGCCAGCTGCGTCCGCAGCGAGGCCAGCACGTCGGGCAGGATGATCGTCTGCGCGCCGGTCGCGCGGCAGATTTGCAGGATGCGCTCGCGCTCGGCCGGGCGGATGTTTTCGATGGCGAAGAGGATCAGGCCGATGTCATGGGCGCGCACGAGTTGGGGAACATCAACTGTCGGCCCCAGCACGCGCAGGCCGCCGACGCGCGCCCCCAGCTTGCGCGGCGCGTCGTCCACCAGACCGATGATGGAGAAGGCCTGGCCGACTTCCAGCTTGCGCAACAGATAGGCGGCCATGTTGCCGGCCTCGCCCGCGCCGATGATGAGCACGCGCTCGCCGACGGCCAGTGTGCCGCCGCGCAGGGCCATCCAGTACTGCGACAGGCCGGTGATGACACGCATCCGATAGCGCAGCAGCAGGAAGCCGGCGAAGGCCAGCATGCCGCTGACGACGATCAGGCCGGACGGCAGCAGGCGGTGGCCCAGATAGGGCACGGGGATGAGCCGCGGCTGCCATAGCCAGTTGGCGGCCAGCAGGACAGCCGTCGTCAGGCCAGAGGAGATGGCCAGGGTGATGGCGTCTTCGGAGTCGGCGCGCGACCAGACGATGCGGCCAACGCCCAGCACGGCGTTCACGAGGCTAAAGATGAGGGCGATAGCCAGGGCCACGCCCAACGCCAGGCTGGGGCCAAGCTCCAGCGGGCCGTTGCTGCGCCAGATGATGCCCGTGGCGGCCACGGCGGCGAAGGCGACCGCGCTGTCGAGGACGAACCAGGACATGTAGCGACTGATGAAACGCGCCAGCGGCCCCCAGAACAACAGGTGCTCCGGCACTTGCCGCGTCTTCAGTTGGGGAATCAGCGTCATCAGCGTCCAGAACAGCACGTCCAGATCGGTCAGGAAGGAGCGATGGTGGACGTAGATGAGGTCCAGGCGCAGCTTGCTGGGCAGGATGATCTTCAGGTATTGATCGACCACGTTGCCGGACGAGAGCATGCTTTCCTCGTCCCGGTAGAGGACGGACGCCGGGCTGGTGATGCCGGGGCGGACGGAGAGCAACGTCTCGCGCACATCGGCCGGCCAATGGCCGACGAGGTCGCAGTCTTCCGGCCGCGGCCCGACCAGACTCATGTCGCCCTTGAGGACGTTCCAGAGCTGCGGCAGTTCGTTGACTTTCGTCTCGCGCAACCACTGGCCGAAGGGGGTGATGCGCGGATCGCCCTGGCCGGTGACGCGCGGGCCGTTGTAGCTGTCGCCCGTCTCGTACATCGTGCGGAACTTCAGGATGCGGAACGGCTGACCGTGGCGGCCGACGCGCTGGCCCCAGTAGAAGACCGGCCCCGGCGAGTCGCGCTTGATGAGCACGGCCAGCAGAAAGAGGACGGGCGCGAGGAGGACGATGCCCAGCACCGAGATCAGGATGTCGAGCGTTCGTCGCGCGATGTTGTCCACCGTTTGCCGCAGCTGGGTAAACCCGCTGTGGAGCTTGGTGTCGATCACTTGTTGCGAAGCGATGCTCTCGTTCATAACTCAACTCACCGGTTGGGCCGGATGGCTGCTAAATAATGGGTGTTGAGCAGGCGCGTGGCTTCCAGCAGCCGCGCCCCCGCCCAGGTCACGGGCACGAGCCGCCGCGCCAATGGTGGCGCCAGGGTGATCCGCTCGAAAGAGAACTGGCTGTTCGGAAAGTAACTCCGAACCTCTCCGGGGCGGATCCCGCGCGTTTGTTTGTTAAGCGGATTGAGCCAGAACTCGTACCACAAGATGAGACCGTTTGGCTTCAGGACGCGACGCATCTCATTGGCGACAGTATAGCAAAGGGCCTTATCCAGAATCGATGAAAACACCGTGAATTGTAGGACGAGGTCGAAAGCTGCGTCGGGATAGGGCAACCGGCCGCCGTTGGCGCAGGTCAGGGCCACGTGGGGCAGCAAGCGCCGGGCCACGGCCACGCGCCCGGCCAGCAAGTCCGTGCCGTGGAGGCGCGCCGGGGCAGCCCCATAGCCCAGCAGTTCCAGCAGCACGCCGCCGGAACCGCAGCCGACCTCCAGGATGTCGCGCTCACCCAGCGGCCACATACCCTCGGCCTTAAGCCGCCGCAAAACCGCTCGCTCTCGTCCCTGCCGAAGGAACAGATAAGCAGGGTTGCCCGGCGAGTCGAGGTCGTTCGTGGCTCGCTGCGCCAACCAGGCGTCGTAGATGTGGCGGAGGCGGTCGGCTTCCTGACCGGCGGCGGTGGTGGTCATCCCTCGCTCCAGAAACCTTGAGACGAATCGTAGGTCAGGCGGATCGTCTGGCCCGCGGCCACGTCATGCCGCGCCGCGCCGCCGGCCAGACGGATGTTGCCGCCAGACAGGAGGGCGAAGGGCGTCGTCGCCGACAGGCTGATCGCGCCGCTGAAGAGCGGGTCGGCGTTGCCGTCCTCGCTCCACCAGTGCAGGGCGCTGATCTCGCCCGGACTGGTGATGGAATAGGCGTCGTAGTTGCTACTGATGACCGTCGTCGGCGCGGCCGGCAGGCCCAGCGGCGCCGGCCCGGCCACGGGCAACAGGCGCGCGTAGAAGGGCGCTTGCGGCACGTTAACGGTCAGCATGGGGCTGCCGCTCTGCCAGTTGTTGATGCGGTTGTTGCCACCGCTCACGCGCCCGCGCCAGCTATTGCCCGGCCCGTCCACGACATAGAGCAGCCCGCCGCCCGTCACCGACTGGAAGGTACAGCCGTCGATATGCAGCGCGGCCCCGTCGCTCAGTGTGCCGCTGCTCCGCTGGCAGTGGATGATGGCCCGGTCGCCAGGGGCGCGGCCGTGGAAGCGGCAGTTGGCAATCGTCGTCTGGCCATCATCGACCTCGATACTGGTCGCCTGGGAGCCATTGTCGGGCCGCACATAGAAAAGGCAATTGCTGATGGTGGCGACGTTGCCGGCCGCTTTGCCCAGAGCCAGGATCGAACCGGAGCCTTGGTGGTAGAACTGACAATTGGCGATGGTAGCGGTGACGTCGGCCAGGCGCAGATCAACGTAGGGCAATACATCGCGCTTGGGGGCGAAGATGCTGTTGCGCATCGTCACCGCCCACGGCTCATTCTCGATAGCGGCCACGAAGGCGCTGTTGCTCTGGGCGTCCCGGTTGTTGGTGAAGTAGCAGCCGTCGATGAGGACATCGGAGCGAATCTGGATGGCGTTGCTACACTCGAACAGGCAGTTGACAATCTCCGGCCGGGGGTGGGTCGTCGGCCCGCCGTGGGTGATGATGCCCCGGCCGACATTCGGCCCAAACCAGCAGCCGATGAAGCGCTGGTACTCCGGCTCCCCGGAGATGGCCGAGCCTTGCAGGTGGAAGGACCAATTGGGCGTGCCGTCGAAGCGCGTGTTTTCGATGTGAACCGAGTTATGGGGGTGGCAATAGACAAGGTGGTTGCTGACGTTGTCGTGGAAATAGCTGTCGTAGACGTGTAACCGCTTGTGGCCGGTCTCGGCCGTCCAGAAGGCGACGCAGCACTCCGTGCGCGGGCTGAAATCGCAGTCGCGAATGGCCAGGAACAGTTCGCCGCGGCTGTCGCCAGAGCCGGAGGAGCCGGCCATGGCCACATGGGTGAAGCCGTCGGCATCCACCGCTTCGATCAGGCACTGGTGGTCGGCCGGGCCACTCTGGAAGTTGAAGCCGTGGAGCGCGTAGCCCTCCGGTGCGGCGTCTTCTTCCAGACGCAGGTCAGCAATCTGGAAGTGGACGCCGTTGTGGATGGTGAAGCCCGAATAGGTCGCGCCCGCCTGTGGCCCGGCGACGGTGAAGCGCAGCAAGGTTGTCGCCCGGCCCGCGCCGACGATGGCCAGATCGCCGGGCACGTCCAACTGCGGGTTGGCGTTGTCCAGTTCGAGGCGATAGAACGACGCCGGCGGCGGCACCCAGAGCGGTTGGCGCTGCTGGATGGCTGCGGTAATGGCGGCCTGAAAAGCGGCACGGTCGTTGCTGACGCCGTCTCCCCTGGCCCCAAACGGCGCGGCGGTCACGTCAATGGCCGCGCCGGTCTGGGCGCGCGGCAGAGCCAGGCCCAGGCGGCCCAGCTTCGGCGCCCCGCCCAGGACAAGCCCGGCCGTCAGCGCGCCCGCGCCGTGGAGAAATTGCCGCCGCGAGAAGTTCAGAATGTCATTGACCTGTGGGTCGTCCATGTTCACCTGCTTGCGGACGTCGATGTTAACAGATGGGCCAACCGTCCGCGGCCACTTTCGAAAGGCTGCACGCCGCTATCAGCTCTGCGACGCGGGACGGCCGGCGGGGACGGCAAACCGATGGCGAAACCGGATCAGGCCCGCCAGAAAACCCAGCCCATAGCTCAGATGCAGAATCGGATGGATGAGTAGCAGCCGTGGCGCGTGGGCGCGACTGACGGACAGCGAGGCGAGCACGTTGGCCGCCAGATAGAGGCCCACCACCACGGCCAGCAGGGCACGAAACGGCCGCCACACCAGCCCCAGCGCCGCCGAGCCAAACAGCCCGACGACAAAAGCCGGCGGCACAAACTGTCGCGCCCGCATCTGCCGCGGGTGCTTCTGCATCACACGCACCTTCCAGTAACCATACTGATAATACTGTCGCCAGAGCGAGCGCATGCTGCCGCGGCTGTAATAGCGCGAGCGAATGTCAGGCGACAGGAGAATGCGCCCGTCGTGCTTCAGCAGGCGGTAGTTGTACTCGTCGTCCTGGTTGCGGACAAGCTCCTCGTCGAAAGGGCCGAGCCGCCGCAAAGTCGCCAGGCGGTAGGCGGGGAAGGCGACCGTCTCCACCAGCATCTCGCGGTCGTCGATGGTGCGGAAGGCCGAGCCGCCGACGCCGAACCACGAACTCATGGCCAGGGCGATGGCCTGGGCCTCGTCTGTCTCGCCGATGGTCTCGATGGGGCCGCCGACGGCATCGATGGGCGCGCCTTCATAGCCGGCCAGCAGATGCTCCACGCAGCGGCGCACGTAGTCCGGGGCGATCTCGCAATGGCCGTCCACGCGCACGACGATCTCGCCGCGCGCCTGGCGAATGCCGATGTTCAGCCCCGGCGGGACGATACCGGCGGGGTTGTCCAGCAGGCGCACGCGCGGCGGCTGGGCCATGCGGCCGACGATGTCGCGCGTGCCGTCGGTCGATAGGCCGTCAACGACGAGGACTTCCAGCCGGTCGGCGGGATAGTCCTGGGCCAACACCGCGCCGAGGCTGCGCTCGATATAGGCCGCCTCGTTGCGCACGGGCATAATCACGGTCACGAAAGGCACTTCCATGACCGTAGTGTAGCGCCGCCGCTGCCGTCCTCCCGTGCAAAAGGCGTGAACGCCTCGTGAGGAACGGGTTATTCCAGCGACGGGGCCGGACTGGCCCAAGCGCCGGCCCGCAGCGCCCGCAGGGAGAAGTAGACGCCCGGCAGGGCGATGAACAACGGCCCCATCAGCGGCAGCATGTAGCGCAAGAGGGGCACGGCCGTCATCGTCATGGCCCAGAAGGTGGCCACGATGAGCCAGTTGCCGGCCAGCATCCGCCGCAGGTCGGCCGGGCGGGCCACGGCCGGCGTTCCCCGCGCCAGGAAGGCGTAGGCGTTGCCCCAGAGGATGAGCAGCGCGTAGACCGCCTGCACGAGCAGCGTCGGCCGCTCGAAGGTGCGGCTGTCGTTGCCGTACCAACTACGCGTGGCCTTGATCCAGGTGAACTTGAGAAAGGCCACCGGCTCCCGGCGCGCCTCGTCGAGGACGATGGCGACCACGTCGCCGGTCGATGACATCTCCGCGCGGCGGTCGCGGAAGGTGAGCAGCAGCGCGGCCACGTCGTCGGAGAGCGGCACGTCGCGCCGATACGCCTTCTCATCCACCAGGAAGGTCAGCCCGTCCTTGAGGGTCAGCGTGCCGCCGCTGCTGAGGGGAATAAACGTCCCCGTCTGGGCATAGACGGCCCCCAGCCACGGAGCGACGGCCAGCAGGTTGCCCAGCGCCAGCAGCGCCGCCAGCCCCAGCCGCGCCGGCCAGCGCAACGGCCGGGCCAGCAACAACACCAGCACGGCCATGACCCCGCCCAGCCCCAGCGCCGCCGGCCGGATGAGCATGGCCGCCCCGGCCAGCAGCCCAGCCAGCCCGTAGAGCCACCACACCCGCGGCCGGCGCAACACCGCCAGCCAGAAGACGAACAGCGCCGCGAAGAAGACCGGCAGAAATGGTACTTCGCTGTTGGGCTGCTTGGTGATCCACAGGAAGAAGGGATAGCAAGCCCACGCCCCGCCGACAAGCAGCGCCGCCCACACCGGCCAGACCAGCCGGGCCAGCGCGTAGAGCAGCACCGTCGAAAGCGCCGCGCACAGCAAGCGGAACGCCAGCAGCGCCGTGTCGTCGGCCACGCCGGCGGCGCGGCCCAGGCCCCACGCGCCGGCCAGCAGCAGCGAGAAGCCGGGTGGGTAGCGCGTCGCCAGCGCGCCGGTCTCATCGACGATGCCCCGGCCGGCCAGGATGGCCCGCGCCACCGGTTCGTAATGGGCCGTGTAGTCGGTGCTCTGGTTCTGGCGATATTCGGCCGGCAACAGCGCCCAGAAGACGCCGGCAATGAGCAGGGTCAGGGCAAACAGCGCCGCGCCGGCGGCGAGATCGTGGCGCTTCATGGTTCGCTCCGGGGAAGGCGCGGCCGGCTTCATCGGTTGACCTCCGAGATGACGGCGCGGAACTTGCCGTTGGCCGTGCGCGGGATGGCCGGGACGGCCTCCAGGACGACGCGCATCGCCGGGCCGACGCGGTCGTGGATGCGGCCGATGAGGGCCTCGCCATCGCCCGGCGTGTAGGCCGCCGTGGGCACGTAGAGGACGCGCAGCGTGTCCGGCGTCGTCTGGATGATTTGCGCCTCGTGGATGGGCAGATCGGCCTTGAAGACGGGGTCGAGCCGGCCAATGTGGCGGCCGTCGGGCGTGACGATCATGTCATCTACCCGCCCCTCGATGGCCGCCAGGACGGGCAGGCCGCGGCCGCAGGCACATGGCTCCGTGGCCAGCGTCGCCCGGTCGCCGGTCTCGTAGCGAATCAGGGGCATGTCGGCGTTCAGTAGGGCCGTGGCCACCAATCGACCGGGCATGCCCGCGGGCACGGCCGCGTCGCCCTCGTCGGCCAGGAGTTCAACGTGGCCCGCCTCCGGCCAGAGGTGCAACCGGTCGTGTTCGCAATCGCTGGCCGCGGCGGCGTATTCGGCCATGCCATAGGTCTCGCGCGCCGGGCAGCCGAAGGCCGCCGCGATGGCCTCGCGCTGGTGGGCCAGCAGCGGCTCGGCATTGCCGATGACCGCCCGCAAGTGGGGCGCGGCCAGCCCCCGCTCCAGCGCCACGCGCGCCAGCGTATACAGCCCCGACGGGTAGCCGAGCAGATAGACGACTTCGTGCCGGCGTATGGCTTCCAAATAGGCAGCGATGTTGTCCGGGGTCAGGTGGTAGGCCGACAGATACAGCTGCCGCAGAGCGAAGTTCCATACCCAAAAAGGCGGCCGGTCGCGTTCCACCGGGGCGACGAGCTGACCGCCCAGGATGGCCCAGCGATCCTCGCGGCTCAGGCCATACCAGCGGTGCATGCGCGCCTCGGTCAGTGCGTACCAGGCGTTGAGCGTCTCGCGGCTGTGCCAGAGGTGCAGCGGCTTGCCGGTCGTGCCGCTGGTGTGTTCATAATACATCGTCGCCGGGTCGCAGTCGTCGGTCAGGAAAGCATGGGGCTGGGCGCGCAGGGCGTCCTTGCTCAGCGACGGCCAGTTGGCCAGCACGTCGGGCGCGGCCCGGTCGCCGGCCGCCCGCCGCCGCGCCCACTGGTCGCGGTAGTAGGGCACGCGCGTCGCCGCGCGGTGGAGCACAAAGGCCAGCCGCTCCTCGCGCCAGGCGTCCCACTGGGCCGGCGTCCAGTCGTCGCGGGCCAGCACTTCGTCAACGAGCCTCTCGGTGTCGGGGCCATAGCGCCAGCGCTCCAACCGCCGCCCGCGGGCGCTGGCGGCCAGCACCTTGGCCGGATAAGGTAACTGATGATAAACCTTGAGCCAATCAGGCATGATACACCTCGTCAAACAGCGCCGCCCATTGGGTCTTGACCGCGTCCCAGGCGCATGACTCGGCCAGCCGCCGGCCGTTGGCCGAAAGCCTGGCCGCCAGCACCGGCCCGTCCAGCAGCCGCCGCACGGCGTTGGCCATCGCCGCGGCGTCCTCGTTGAGCACCAGCAGGCCGGTCTCGCCATCGCGCAACAGATGGGGAATGCCGCCCACGTTGGTGGCCACGACCGGCAACCCAAACGCCCCCGCCTCCAGCACGCTGACGGGCATGTTGTCGATGCGGTTGGTGTTCAGGTAGATGTCATGGGCGGCGAACTCGCGCGCCTTGCCGGCGGCGTCGAGGAAGCCGGGGAAAGCCACCGCCCCGGCCAGCCCTCGCGCTGCCGCGTGGGCGACGACGGCCGCGTGCAGCCCTCGCTCCTGCCCGCCCATGCTCAGCGTCGCCTGCGGGTGCGTTTGGCGCACGTCGGCCAACACGTCGACGGCCATCTCCGGATTGTAGACCTGGTGGAAGGTGCGCATCCACAGCAGCCGCGGGGCGACGGCGGCGCGGTGGCGATAGGCATACTGGTCAAGCGCCAGGATGTTGGGGATCACCCGCGCCCAGTTGGCGGGCCGGCCGGCCGGCGCGCCCGCCGGAAAGAGCGGCCGCACCACCCGCTCGATCAGATAGCCGGACGGGGCCACGACCCGGTCGGCGCGGGCCAGCACCCGCCGCGTCCAACCGGGATGCGCCGCGGCAAACTCCGGCAACGTGCCACCATGTAGCACGAAGATCTGTCGCAGCCCCAGCCGCCGGCCGAGCGCACTGGTCAGGTCAGCGACGACAAACGCCGCGCCGCTGAAGACCTGATGGACAACCACGTCGATGTCGTTGCGCCAGGCCAGCAGCGACCGCAGCATGTCGGCCAGCCGCGGCAGGCGCGCGGGAATGTGAGAGGTCTGCCTCACGACGTAGCCCTCGCCGGCCAGCAGCGCGGCGACGATCTCTCCCTGGCTGGTCACCCAGCCGGGGTTGCCGCCCAGCAGCGGCCCGGCGAAGCACAGCCGCGGCCGGGTCGGTCTGTCCACGGCAAGGCGTTTGGTAGCATCAAATGAGGTGGCGTTGATGGTGTCCATGGTCAGTGGTCAGTGGTCAGTGGGTCAGTGGTCAGTAGTCGGTGGTCGGCGGTCGGCGGTCGGTGGTCAGCGGTCGGCGGTCGCCTGTCGGCAGCCAGGTCGATGCCCCACGCCCCGGCGAAGAGGGCGTGGACGGCATCCTGGTAGGCCCGGTAGCCGAATTGGGCGGCCACGGCCGCGCCGGCGCGGCTGGCGGCGAGCCACTCGCCAGGATGATTGACATAATCTATGATGGCGGCGGCCATGCCGTCGATGTCATCGACCGGCCGGGCCACCCCCGCCCCCGTTTCGGCCAGAATCTGGGGGATGCTGGAGACGGCGCTGGCGATGGGTACGGCCCCGTAGGCCATCGCCTCGCTGAGCACCTTGGGCCAGCCCTCGGATTGCGACGGCAGCAGGATGAAATGGGCCAGCGCGTCGAAGCGGCCGACCGCCTCGCGCGAGACCCAGCCGTGGAAGATGACCTCGCGCAGCCCGTGGGCCGACGCCCAGGCCTCATAGCGCGGACGCTCCGGCCCGTCGCCAAGCATATGCAACCGGTAGGCGACGCCCTGCCGTTGCAGCGCCGCGGCCACTTGCAGCGCCCGCCCCGCCCCCTTGCCGTCGGTCAGCGCGCCGACAAATAGCAACTCCAGCGGCAGCGACAGCCGTTTGCCGGTCGCGGCGGCGCGGCCGGCGGCCAGCTCGTCCTCGGTCAGCGACGGGTTGTGAAAGGTGTGGACGTGGGGCGGCTGGCCGGGCCAGCGGCCGTTGACCGTTACGACGCCGCGATGGGCGTTGGCCGCCAGCCAGCGCCGCTGCAAGCCATAGGACCACGGCTCGCTGCCATCAGGCCGCCAGTTGCCGGCGTCGCTGGCCCTCTTCCGCATTCGGCGCGAGCCCCCAATCGGCGCTCGACCCGGGCACGGAAGAGATGCCACCCGCCGCCAGCAACTCTTGTGGCTGCGCCGGATTT
>JAIBAS010000314.1 GCA_019695075.1 Promineifilum sp.
GACAGGGGCCGGCCCGCCGGCCCCTGTCGCCCGGTATATAGACTATGAAGACCCTGCTGCTGATGCGTCACGCCAAGTCGAGTTGGGACAACAGCGAACTGGCCGACTTCGACCGGCCGCTGAACGGCCGCGGGCGGCAGGACGCGCCGCGCATCGGTCAACTGCTGGCCCACGAAGACCTGACGCCCGACCTGATCATCACCTCGGCCGCCCGGCGCGCGGCGACGACGGCCGAACTGGTCGCCCTGGCCGCGGGCTACGACGGCGACATCCGCTACACGCGCGATCTCTACCTGGCCGACGCCGACACGTATCTGGAATTGGTTCGCGAGACGGGCGACGACGTGAACCGGCTACTGCTGGTGGGCCACAACCCGGACATAGCCGAACTGGTGTCGCAACTGGCCGGCCACGACGAACACATGCCCACGGCGGCGCTGGCCCACTTCCGCCTGGCCATCGATGCCTGGAGTGAGTTGAGCGACGAGACGGCCGCTGAACTGGTCGCCCTGTGGCGGCCGAAGGAACTCTAGCTCTCCAGATGGGCGTGGAGCCGGCTCAGGCTCTTGTTGCGCGCCACCCACAACCCGACCAGGCCAATCCGCAGTTCGTAGAGCGCCTTGCCCTCTTCGGTCACTTCGCGCATGATGTCGCGCGCCACCAGGGAGACCAACGCCTCGGTCACCTGCATCGGGTCCAACTCAATGCTGTAGGGCTGCAAGTGCTCAATGAACACCTCCGGGTGGAGCGGCTCGTTGCGGTCCATCAGGTGGGCGGCGGCGGCCAGTAAGGCCCGTTCGGCGTGGCTGGAGCGCTGCCAGAGGTAGGCGAAATGCACCTCGCCCAGGCGCAGCATCTCGTCCAGCGCCGTGTTGACGTCGGAGATGGTTACGTAGCCGCTCCTCTTCTGGTTGGCCTGCTTCACCAGCGTGTAGCAGACCAGTTGCAGGAAGTACGGGTGGCCGGCGGTGACGCGCAGGATTTTGTCCAGGGCCAGGTCGTCGTAGACCAGGGTGGGCGCGACCGGCTCGCAGATGAGGCGCAGCGCGGCCGGCTCCGACAGGAAGTCAATTTTGCGATAGAGGGCCACGTTGAACAGCACCGACCAGTAATCGGCGCTCATCTCCTCCAGCCGGCGCGTGCCGACGAAGACAAAGCTCAGGCCGGTGCTGTGCTGCATCAGGTGGCGCATGTAGGGGAAGAACGTCCTTGGCAGGATGCCATCGGCGACCATCGACTCAAAGGCCTCGAACTCGTCGAAGACCAGCAGCAGCGTTGTGTCTTCCGGCAATAGGCGGCGCGCCGCGGGCAGGAACTCGCGGTGGAAGACGCGCGCCGGGTCGTCCTGCCAGCGCTCCGTCTCGGCCACGGGGCACTCCAGCCCACGCGCGGCCAGCGCGTCGGCGATGTGCCAGGCGAACTCCTGCAAGAGCGCCGGCATGCCCGCCGAGACGCCCAGCGATTGGCAGTCGATGTAGACTGGCACGATCGTTGGCGGCAGGTAGTCCTCCAGGCGCAGCAACACCGAGGTCTTGCCCGTGCGCCGTTGGCCGACGAGCATGAGCACGTTGCGTTGCCGCTGCGCGCCGGCGTTCTCGGCGATGAAGTCGAACAGCTCTTCGCGGCCGAAGAAAAGCGGACTGTCCTTGCGCAACGCTGTGCCCGGCAGATAGGGGTTTGGGATGGGCGTGAATTCGCGCACCGGCGGCAGCAGGTAGACCATGTCGCCGAAGGCGATGCTCTTGTCGCGCCGGTTGTGGTCGTCGTAGGTCAGCGACAGGCCGACGCGGAAGCGCGCCTCCGCCTGTGGCTCGATCAGGAAGCGCACTTGCCGCGATCGGCCCGACGGCAGGAAGGGGATGATCTGCGGCTCGCCGTAGACGCGGTAGGCCGGGTTCTCGTCCAGAGTGGCGACGAGATTCTCGGCCGCGGCCCGGCCCGTGTTACGAATCTCCAGAGCGACGTGGGTGCGGCCGTTGGGGGCCAGCCGTTTGGTCATCAGGGCAATTTCCAGCTCGGCCCGGCCGCGCTGATCCTCGATCTCGGCCGTCAGCAGACCCGACCAGCGCCGGGCGATGGCCCTTAGCAGCGTCCGCTCGACGCTCGGCCCCAGCGCGTCCAATTGCTCCTGGACGCCCCGCAGCCCGGCGACGGCCTGATTCAGGTAGACCAACCTGTCGCCCACAAGATCGACCCGCTCGCTGTCGCGCATGTTGGTGATAATTGGCAGCAGGCCCTCGAAGACGGGCGACCACTCGCGCTTGTCATCCAAGATGGTCAGCAGGTGGATGAGTTGCGGCCGCAGCAGGCCCAGTTCGGTGATCGATGGGGCCTCCAGCAACGCCTGGCAAGTCTTGTAGATGAGCCGGCGGCGCGGCAGGTTGACCCATTGCCGGCCGACGAGGTGCAGGTCATCGAGCGTGCGGGTGATGATCGACAGGCCGGCCTGCGGCCGGTTGGGCAGCAGAAAGAGACCGTCGGCCATGTTGGCCAGATCGATGTCGTTGGCCTGCCGGGCGCGGTTGGCCAGTTGCAGCAGGAAGTCGGGCGAACCGCCGACGGCGGCATAGCGGGCCTCCAGGCGCGTCAACGTCTCGGTTGGGTTCTGGCCCAACTGCCGGTAGAGGCGGTCGGCCTGCGCGGCCGGCGTCTGCGCCCCGCGCACGGCCAGGAACAGCCCGGCCATCAGCAAGACGCCGATCGCGCCGGCCAGCAGCGGCCCGACGTTGCTGACGCCCCGCTCGACATACTCCGGCCCGGCCGGCGGCGAGAGCGTACCCGTATAGAAGCCGTCGTTGTAGACGAAGCGATAGACGATCTGAGCCGTGTTGGCCGGGAAGGTGACCGCCGGCCAAACAAGGCGGCCGTTGCCCGTCGGCAGTTGCTGCTCTGTTTGCGGCAGCCAGTTGCCGCTGACGGGTTCCTGCAACTCCAGGCGGACGTCGACGGCGTCGTTCTCCACGTCGTTGACCTGGACGCCGATGGAGTACTGGTCGGCTTCGGTCTCGACGCGCGGCTCCGTCAGCAGCGGCGGCCGGTTTTCCTCCTCGCGGAAGAGGCGCACCAGGCCATTCTGAGTGATGGCCAACAGGTCGGGCGACTGGCTCGACGTGCGCGGCAGGAGCGCCAGTTGGAAGATGCCGCTCGACAGCGGCAGGTCGAGGATGCGCTGCGGCGTGTGCGTATAGAGTTGTTCGTAAAGCCAGACGCCGCCGTCGCGCGTGCCCACCAGGGCCGTGTCGGGCCGGCCGTCCTTGTCCAGGTCGCCCCAGGCCAACGCCTGCACCGCGGCCAGATCGTCCAGTTGCCAGGAGACGACCGGCAGATTGTCGGTGATGGTCAACTGTTGCAGGCGGCCGTCGTTGGTGGCCACGAGAAAGGCGTTGGTATTCTCCTGGAAGGCTTCGCCGGCGCTGCCGCCAAAGGGCACGGTCGTCATCGGGCCGGCGTCGAGTTGGAACGGCCACGACCACTGGCCCATCTCGATGCCCCGACCGTTGAGGCCGTGAACGGAGCCATCCTCCAGAAACGCCACCAGACTGACGGCCAGTTCCCGGTCGGGCGAGGCCGGCACGCTATAGAGCGCGGCGATGGGCTGATCGAAGGCGATGAACGGCGCGCTGACCGGGCCGGTCTCGCCGGGCATGAGGCTCTCGATGGCGGTCTGACCGGCGACGAGCAGGCGGCCGGGTTCGGCGCCGGCCTGGTCGTGATAGACCAGATCGCGCACGCCGCCGGCCAGGTTGTCAAAGCGGTGGCTCCACAGGAGGTCGCCGCCGAAGCTATAGGCGAAGACCTCGCCGTTGCTCGTGCCGACGACGATGCTCGACACGTCGCTGTCGCCGCGCGCGTCCACGGCCAGGGCCGTCACCTGCCCGTCGACGGCCGCCGTCCACAGGCGCTCCCCCGTCGCCTCGCGCAGTTCCAGCCAGCTAGGGCCGGCCCCGGTGGCGGCGCTGTTGTCCACGGCCCGTTTGCGGCGGACGACGGCCACGCGCGGCGGCTCGCCGGGCGCGGAGTGGGCCGCGGCCAGGAGAGCGACCTCCTCCCCCGGCGCGTTGAGCCAGCGGATGGTGCGGTCGATGCTCAGGCTATGCAGCCGGCCGTCGCGCGTACCGATGATGACCTCGTCTTCGCCGTCCTCGTCCAGATCGAGCACCAGCACGGCCGTCGGCGCGGCGTCGAGGGCGTAGTTCCACTCTTGCACGTACTCGCTGTCGCCGATGCCCAGCCCGACGAGTTGCAGCGTGGCGAAACGGGCCAGCAGCAGTTCATAGTGGCCGTCGTCGTTGACGTCAGTCAGGCGGGTCAGGCCGGCCAGATCGGTATCGGCCGGGTTGCCCAGCGTCTGCCCGTCGCCGGCCAGCAGGAAGACATCGGCCAGTTCGCTGGCCTCCGAGGCCGGCTCCAGGATGGCCGCCAGGGCGGGTTGGTCGGTCAGGGCGCGGTTGTTGGCCGGCAAGAGGGCCAGGATGCCGCGGCCGGCGGTACTGTCGAGATTGTTAGCCCACAGCCGCCGGCCTTCCTGCGAGTAGGCGATCACTGAGCCGGCATCCGTACCCACGGCCAGCGCCGGCCGGCTGCTGAGATCGGCGAACGCCAGGGCGGTGATGGGCCGGTTGAGAGTGCGATACCAGACGATCTGGCCTTCAAGGTCATAGAGATTGAGTTGGCCGAAGTTCGTGCCCACGGCGATGGCGCTGGTGCGGCCGTCGAACGGCGCTTCGGCCAGGGCGGTGATGCGCCGGGAGACGGACTGCCGCCACTGGATGACGCCGCCCTTTAGATAGATGAGTTGGCTGAAGCGGCGCGGCGTGAACAGCCCCAACACTAACTCTTGCGCACCGTCGGCGTCCAGGTCGGAGACGATCAGCTGCGGGTTGACCGCCGCCGTCGGGTCTTCCTGCCCGGCGAACTCCCACAGCAGCGCGCCCGTGGCATCGTAGGTCAGCAGTTGCCCCGAAGCCAGCATGACCAGGATGTCCTCGTCGCCGTCGGCGTCGAAGTCGTAGGCGAAGATGCCCGCCGGGGCGATGGGCGCGGCGATGGCGATGCGCCAGCGCTCTTCGCCGTCGCTGTCCAGCAGGATGAGGTCTTGCCCGGCGGCGATGGCGACCGAACGCTGCGGCAGGCCGCTATCAACGGCCGCCGCGCCGATGGCGGCCACGGGGTCGGGGCTGAGGAATGACCAGCGCTGCTCGCCGTCGGCCGAAAGCAGCGTCAGGCGGCCGTTCTCGTCGAGCACGAGAATATCGTCGATGCCATCGGCGTCGATGTCGGCCAGCGTCACGGCGTCGAGCCGGTTAGAGGCGGCGAATTGCCAGTAGCCGGGCGCGCGGCCGGTGGACTGGGCCGCA